>NZ_JBVHLF010000010.1:150212-179831 GCF_055559155.1 Kitasatospora sp. NPDC024654 | reverse complement strand
GGGGGGTGTTGGGCTTGCTCGGGTGGGTTTTCAGACCCAAAAACGAGGGAAAAACCGCCAGAATCACCCCCGCCCTGGCGGGGGGGGGTAGACCGCCCCGCCCCCGCGAGGGGGTGGTTCAGCCCCGGGGGCGGGCGAAGCGGCCGCGGAACCGGGCGAGGCGCCAGAGCAGTTGCAGCGCGGCGGCCTGCGGAACGGCGCCCCCGCGCATCTGCGACAGCCGCCAGGCGGTCCAGAGCTGGGTCTCGGTGACGTGGTCCGGCGCGCCGTGCACGTCGTCGTGGACCAGCAGCCGCAGCCGGCGCAGGTGCGCGCGCAGCAACTCGGGATCGCCGGCCGGGATGATCTCGTCGCGCCGGCTCGCGACGTAGCCGACCGGGATCTCGAGCGAGGCCAGCTCGTCGGCGGTCAGCGCCCAGCCGCGCAGCTCCTCGAAGAGCCGGTGGCGGCTGCCGCCGGTCATGTGGACCAGCGCGTCCACGGTGATCCGGGGGATCCGCGCCTGGCACTCGGGGTCGGCGAAGACCCCGCTGATCGGGGCCCCCACGGTGAGCACCCCGCGGATCCGGTGGTCGTCCAGCGCGCAGCGCAGCGCGAGATGGCCGCTGAAGCTCATCGCCAGGGCGTAGGTCTCGGCCACCCGGGCCCGGTCCGCGACCGCGTCCAGCAGGCCGGAGAGCATGGCCGGGCTGTCCGCGTCGTACGGCAGCGGGTTCTCCCCGCAGCCCGGCAGCTCGGTGACGATCGCCGCCATGCCGAGCCGGCGGAAGACCGCCAGGGTCGGCGCCCACTGCTCCTTGACGCTGACGTTCCCGCCCATCAGCAGCAGCAACGGCCGCCGGTCGGTGCCGGAGAGCCCGCTCTGCCAGCAGGCCACCCGACCGCCCTTCAGCTCGACCTCCAGCCGGTGGACGTCCTGGCCGTCCGCCCGCCAGCGCTCGAACGCGGCGAGGCCGCGGTCCTGCGCGGCCAGCCGGGCAGGACCGTCCACGTAGGGGAACCGGGCCATGATGTAGTGCCGGCAGGCCTCCAGGTGGCGGCCCGCCCGGCTCAGCCGCTCCGCCTCGGCGGACCACTCGCCGACCCAGGAGCCCCGGCCGTCCTCGTCGTGGGTGATCCGGTCCAGGATCTCGGTGTAGTTCCCGATCCGCTGACCGCGTGCGTGGGCACCCACGTACTGCTTGAGCTCCCGGACGTCGTTCATCGCCGCTCCCCGCGGACCGGGCCGGCGGCGGCCGGCTGCTCGTGCGCCGTCCCGAAGGACTCCAGCGCCTGTTTGAGGTCGGCCAGCACGTCCGCGGCCTCCGCGCCGTCGATCACCCGGTGGTCGAAGGTGAGGGTGAGCCGCATCGTCGGCGCCACCACCACCTCGCCGGCGCGGACCACCGGACGGTCCGCCACCTGGCCCAGGCCCAGCGTGACCGTGGTGCCGCCCACCGAGGCGAAGCCGTCCACCGGCCGGTGCGACAGCGAGGTCACCGCGAAGGTGCCGAAGGCTCCCGCGCGCCGCCGCAGCGGGCGTACCCCGAGCCGGAACAGCCAGCCGCCGAACGGCCAGGGCAGCCGGTGCAGCAGCCGGGTCGGGGCGTACTCCGGCATCCGTTCGGGATCCCCGTCGCGGTGGTGCGCCAGTCGGTGCTGGATCTCCGCCAGCTCGGCGCGTTGCAGGTCGGGCAGCACGGTGGAGAGCACCACCCGCTGCCCGCCGATGGTCTTGTCCAGGGTGACCTTGCCGTTGACCGAGGAGTACCGGGCGACCTTGGGCCGCGCGGTGCCGCGGATCGCCGCGTTGGCCTCCGGGTGCCGGTCCAGCACGCGCCCGCCGGCGTGCAGCACGTACGAGACCACGGAGTAGCGCTCGCCGCGCTCCCGGGACGCCGCGCGGTGCCGCTGGATCATCGACATGTCGACCTCGGTGTCCAGGAAGACCGGCGAGAAGGCGCGGATCTCGCGCAGGAACTGCAGGGTGTGCCGGCGCTCGGGCGCGATCCGGGTGACGGTCACGAGGCCACCTCCTGCAGGAGGCCGGTCAGCTCGTCGGAGAGGTGTTCGGCGAGCAGGCGCGGGGTCGGGTTGTCGTAGACCATGCCGGGAGTGACCTCGATGCCGTCGTCGGCCATCAGCCGGGTGAGTTCGAGCGCGGTGAACGAGGTGAGGCCCAGCTGGAGGAAGTCGTGGTCGGGGTCGAGGGTGTCGGACCGCAGCACCCCGAGGACGGCGGCGGTGTGACCGAGCACCACCTCCAGCACGGCCCGCGGACGGTCGGCGGAGGACAGTCCGGCCAGCCGCGCCAACGCCGGTATCGCCGGCTCGGTGTCGAACTTGGGCTCGGGGGAGGGGAGTTGGTCCGACTCGGCGAGCGGGGCGAGCGGGATCGGGTCGATCCAGTAGCGCTGACGCTGGAACGGGTAGGTGGGCAGGTCGAGATGGACCGGGTCCGGCCCGCCGAGCAGCGCGGACCAGTCGACGGCCGTCCCGCCGACGTCCAGTGCGGCGATCGCGGCCGGCAGCGCGGTCTGCTCGGGCCGGTCGGCCCGGAGCAGCGGGGTGCCGCCGACCAGGCCGGCCAGGGTCGCGTCGGGACCCAGTTCCAGGAAGGTGCTGACGCCCGCCTCGCGCAGCGTCCGGACGCCCCGGTCGAAGTCGACCGCGGCGCGGATGTGCGCGGCCCAGTAGCCCGGATCGGTGAGCTGCTCGGCGGTGGCGAGTGCGCCGGTGACGTTGGAGACCACCGGGATGGCCGGCGGGTGGTAGGCGGCCCGCTCCGCGACGGCCCGGAAGTCGTCCAGGATCGCGTCGGCGTGCGGCGAGTGGAAGGCGTGACTGACGGTCAGCCGCTTGGTCTTCCGGCCGCGCTCCCGCCACTGCTGGGCGATCGACAGCACGGACCCCCTTGCGCCCGACACGACCAGCGAGTCGGGCCCGTTCACGGCGGCGACGTCGACGTCGCGCAGGCCCTCCAGCAGTGGGCGGACCTCGCCCTCGGTGGCCTGCAGGGCGACCATCGCGCCGTCCCCGGGCAGGCCCTGCATCAGCCGGCCGCGGGCGGTGACCAGGGCGGCGGCGTCGGCGAGCGAGAACACCCCGGCCAGGTGGGCCGCGGTCAACTCGCCGATCGAGTGGCCGATCAGGTAGTCGGGCGTCACTCCGCAGGAGACCACCAGGCGGTAGAGGGCGACCTCCAGCGCGAAGAGCGCCGGCTGGGTGTACTCGGTGGTGTGCAGCAGCTCGGCCCCAGCCGTGTCCGGGGTGGCGAAGACCAGCTCGCGCAGCGGCCGGTCCAGGTGCCGGTCGAGCTCGGCGCAGACCTGGTCGAAGGCCTCGGCGAAGGCCGGGAAGCGCTCGTGCAGCGCCCGGCCCATGCCGGGCCGCTGGCTGCCCTGGCCGCTGAACATGAACGCGGTCCGCCCGCCCGGGCGGGCCACCCCCTGGACCAGCGCGGCGGACGAGCCGCCCTCGGCCAGCGCCGCCAGCCCGGCGAGGGTGGCCTCCCGGTCGGCGGCCACGACCACCGCGCGGTGCTGGAAGCGGGTCCGGGTGGTGGCCAGGGCACGGGCCACCAGCGCGGAGGGGAGCTCGGGGTTGGCGGTGGTGAAGTCGAGCAGCCGGACGGCCTGGTCGCGCAGCGCCCGCGGGGTCCGGCCGGAGAGCGGCCAGACCGTGACCCCCGGCTCGGCGTCGCCCGGGACCGGTTCGGCGGCGGGTGCCGCCTCCTCCAGGATGACGTGGGCGTTGGTGCCGCTGATGCCGAAGGAGGAGACGGCGGCCCGGCGCGGCCGGTCGGTGGCCGGCCAGGGCGTGGTCTCGGTCAGCAGCCGCACCGAGCCCGCGGCCCAGTCGACGTGCGGGGTGGGCCGGTCGACGTGCAGGGTCTTGGGCAGCGCGCCGTGCCGCAGCGCCAGCACCATCTTCAGCAGACCACCGATCCCGGCCGCGGCCTGGGTGTGACCGATGTTCGACTTCAGCGAGCCGAGCCAGAGCGGCCGGTCGACCGGCCGGTTCCGGCCGTAGGTGGCGAGCAGCGCCTGCGCCTCGATCGGGTCGCCCAGCACGGTGCCGGTGCCGTGTCCCTCGACGGCGTCCACGTCGTCGGGAAGCAGCCGGGCGTTCGCCAGCGCCGCGTGCACCAGGCGCTCCTGGGACGGACCGTTGGGCGCGGTGAGACCGTTGCTGCCGCCGTCCTGGTTGACGGCGCTGCCCCGGACCACCGCGAGCACTCGGTGGCCGTTGGCCCGCGCGTCCGACAGCCGCTCCAGCAGTACCAGCCCGACGCCCTCGCCCCACCCGGTGCCGTCGGCGGCAGCGGCGAAGGACTTGCAGCGGCCGTCGGCGGCCAGCCCGCGCTGCCGGCTGAACTCCACGAAGACGCCCGGCGTGGCCATCACGGTGACGCCCCCGGCCAGCGCCATCGTGCACTCACCCCGGCGCAGCGCCTGGCAGGCCAGGTGGACCGCCACCAGGGAGGAGGAGCAGGCGGTGTCGATGCTGAGCGCCGGCCCCTCGAAGCCGAAGGTGTAGGCGACCCGGCCGGAGGCGACGCTCCCCGCGCTGCCGGTGCCGGTGAGGCCCTCGACCTCGGCCGGCGTCCGGCCGATCAGCCGGGAGCCGTAGTCGCCGTACATCACCCCGGCGAACACGCCGACCGGCTCGCCGCGCAGCGAGCCCGGCGTGATGCCGGCGCGCTCGAAGGTCTCCCAGGCGACCTCCAGCAGCAGCCGCTGCTGCGGGTCGATCGCCAGTGCCTCGCGCGGACTGATGCCGAAGAACGCGGCGTCGAACTGGTCCGCGTCGTACAGGAAGCCGCCCTCCCGGGCGGAGCTGCGACCCGGCGCGTCCGGGTCCGGGTCGTACAGCCCGTCCGGCCAGCCGCGCCCCTCGGGCAGGCCGGCGACCGCGTCCCGGCCCTCGCTGACCAGCTCCCAGAGGTCCTCGGGGGAGCGGACGTCCCCCGGATACCGGCAGCCCATCGCGACGATCGCGATCGGCTCGGACTCCAGGTCCTGAAGCCGCTGTCTGGTCCGGTGCAGATCCGCCGTCACCCACTTGAGGTACTCGACGAGTTTCTCCTCGTTCGCCATCGCTGCTCGATCCCCCTTCATTTCGCGGACCTTCCGAGTTCCCTGTCGATGAAGTCGAAGACCTCGTCGACGCTCGCCTCGTCGATTCGGTCGCCGACGGCGGTGTCGCCGTCGTCCCCGGCCTCGCTCCAGCGGGTCAGCAAGCGCTGGAGGCGGGCGGTCAGGTGGGGCCGGGCCCGGTCGTCCGGGGGCAGCGCCAGCAGGGTCGCCTCCAGCTTCTCCAGCTCGCCGAGGGCCAGCTCGGACGGGTCGGCCTCGCCCGCCACCAGGCCGGTCAGCAGGTGGTCGGCGACGGCGGCGGCGCTGGGGTGGTCGAAGACCAGCGAGGCGGGCAGCCGCAGACCGGTGGCCGCGGCGAGCCGGTTGCGCAGCTCGACCGCCGTCAGCGAGTCGAAGCCCAGCTCCTGGAAGGACCGTTCCGGCGCGATGGCCTCGGCCGTCGAGTGGCCGAGCACGGCCGCCATGGTGGCCCGCACCGACTCCAGGACGAGCTTGCGGCGCGCGGTCGGGTCCAGACCGGCCAGCTGTGCGCGCAGCGCCTCGGGGCCGCCGGGGCCGCCGCGTCGGGCGGGCGCCCGGACCAGGCCGCGCAGCACCGCCGGGAGGGTCCCGCCGGCCGCCCGCTGGCGCAGGGCCGGCCAGTTGAGGTGGGCGGCGACCAGCGCCGGAGCCGCGCCGGCCAGGGCCGTGTCCAACAGCTCCAGGGCCGCTCCGGTGGGCATCGCGCTCAGGCCGCCGCGTTCCAGCCGCGCCGTCTCGACGCCGGTGGTCAGCTCGGACGCCTCCGCCCACAGGCCCCAGGCGAGCGCCGTGGCGGGCAACCCGAGGGCGCGGCGGTGCTGGGCGAGCGCGTCCAGGAAGGTGTTGGCGGCGGCGTAGTTGGCCTGGCCCGGCGCGCCGAGCACGCCGGCCGCGGAGGAGTAGAGCACGAAGGCGCTGAGCTGCCGGTCCTTCGTCAGCTCGTGCAGGTGCCAGGCCGCGTCCGCCTTCGCCCGCAGCACGGTGTCCAGGTGCTCGGGGGTCAGCGAGTCGACGGTCGCGTCGCGGAGCACGCCGGCGGCATGGAAGACCGCCGACACCGGGTGCTCCGCGAGCAGCGCGGCCAGCGCGGCACGGTCCGCCACGTCACACGCCGCGATGGTGACCTCGGCACCCGACTCCCTCAGCTCGGAGGCGAGTTCGTCAGCTCCCCCGGCGGTCGACCCGCGCCGGCTGGTGAGCAGCAGCCGGCGCACGCCGTAGTCGGTCACCAGGTGCCGGGCCAGCGCGGCGCCGAGCACGCCGGTGCCGCCGGTGATCAGCACGGTTCCCTCGGGCCGGAACGCGATCCGGTCGGTCTCGGTGCCGGCGACCCGGTCCAGCCGGGGGACCAGGGCGGTCCCCGAGCGCACGGCCAGTTGGGGCTCCCCGGTGGCCAGGGCGGCGGCCGCGGCCCGGTAGGAGGCCGGCTCGCCGTCCAGGTCGAGCAGCACCAGCCGCTCCGGGTGCTCCGACTGGGCCGTCCGGAGCAGGCCCCAGAGGCTGGCAGCGGCCGGGTCGACCGACTGCCCGCCGTCGGGCGCGACCGCGCCGCGGGTGACCAGGACCAGGCGCCGCTCGGTGGACTCCGGCTCGGCGAGGAACTCCTGGACCACCGTCAGTGCCCCTGCCAGCAGCGCCCTGGCCCGCCGGGCCGGGTCTCCGGCGGGCTCCGCGAGGGTGGCGTGGTCGGTGGCCTCGGCCCCGGCGGCCCGCAGCGCCTCGGTCAGTTCGCGGTCCCCGACCACGGCCCAGTGGCCGGCCGCCGGTTGTCCGGGCCCGGTCGGTGCCGCCTGCGTGGGGGCCGCGGTCCAGCCGAGCCGGAGCAGCGGCTGCCGGGTGCCGGCCCGCAGCGAGGCGAGCAGCTCCCGGGAGAGCGGGCGCAGGGCGAGGTCCGCCACCTCGGCGATCGGCCCGCCGTGCTCGTCGGTCAGCCGGAGCGCCACGCTGTCGGCCCCGGTCGCCGTCAGCCGCACCCGCAACCGCCGGTGTTCGCCTGCCCGGGCCCGCACCCCGTTCCAGGAGAACGGGATCCGCAGGCCGTCCTGGCCGGTCAGCAGGGAGGTGGCCGGGTGCAGCGCCGCGTCGAGCAGCGCGGGGTGGAGCGAGAAGCCGTTCAGGCCGACGTTCTCGTCCAGGAGGACCTCGGCCCAGACGCCGGCGTCGTCGCGCCAGATCTCCCGGACGCCCTGGAAGGCGGGGCCGTAGTCGAGCCCGGCCTCGGCCAGCGCGGGGTAGAAGCCGTCCACGGCCAGCCTGGTGGCGCCGGGCGGCGGCCACTCCGACTCCGGGGCGGCGGACCGGTCGGTGGCCCGGACCAGGGTGCCGGTGGCGTGCCGGACCCAGCCGTCCGGGTCGCCCTCCGCCGCGCTCCTGGAGTGCAGCGCGAACGAGCGGCCGCCGTGCTCGTCGGCCGCGCCGACCAGGGCCTGCAGCAGCACGGCGCCGTGTTCGGGCAGCACCAGCGGCGCCTCCAGGGTCAGCTCGCCGACCTCGTCGCAGCCCGTTCGCCCGGCCGCGGCGAGGGCCAGGTCGACGAAGGCGGTCCCGGGCAGCAGCACCGTGCCGTGCACGGCGTGGTCGGCGAGCCAGGGGTGGTCCTCGACGGAGACCCGACCGGTGAGGAGCGACCCGCCGCCGGGCAGTGAGGTTCCGGCGCTGAGCAGGGGGTGCCCGGTGGCGGACAGCCCGGCGCCGGCGGCGTCGGCGCGGCCGGCGGCGCGCAGCCAGTACGGGCGGTGCTGGAACGGGTAGCTGGGGAGCGGGACCTGACGGGGAGCCGCCGGGGCGAGCAGCCGCTCCCAGTCGACCTGGAGGCCGGCCACGTGGGCCTGCGCGAGCGAGCCGAGGAAGCGCCGCTGCCCGCCGTCGTCGCGGCGCAGGGTGCCGATCACGGTGCCGGCGCCGTCCAGGATCTCCGCGGTGGGGACGGTGAGCACCGGGTGCGGGCTCGCCTCGACGAACCCGCGGTGGCCGGCCGCGGCGAGCGCCCGGACGGCGCGTTCGAACTGGACCGGCCGGCGGAGGTTCTCGTACCAGTACTGCGCGGTCATCACGGTGGTGTCGAGCGGTTCGCCGGTGAGCGTGGAGTAGAGCGGCAGGTCGCCGATGCGCGGGGTCAGCCCGTCGAGTTCGCCGAGCAGGCGCTCGCGGATCGCCTCGACCTGGGGGGAGTGCGAGGCGTAGTCGACCGGGATGGTGCGGGCCCGCAGGCCCTCCGCCTGGCACTCCCGCACGAAGCGCTCGACCTCCGTGGCGGCGCCGGCCACCACCGTGGCGGCCGGACCGTTGTGGACCGCCACCGTGAGGTCGAACCCGGCCAGCCGGGCCCCGACCTGCTCGGCCGGGAGCGGGATGCTCGCCATCGCGCCACTGCCGGCCAGCTCGGTCAGTGCCCGGCTGCGCAGCGCGACGACCCGGGCGGCGTCGTCCAGCGAGAGCGCGCCGGCCACCACGGCGGCGGCGATCTCGCCCTGGGAGTGGCCGATCACCGCGTCCGGGCGCACCCCGGCCGCCTGCCAGAGCCGGGCCAGCGAGACCATCACCGCGAAGAGCACCGGCTGCACGACGTCGACCCGGTCCGCCGGCGGCGCCCCGGGGCGGTCCAGCAGCACGTCGAGCAGCGACCAGTCGGTGTACCGGGCGAGCGCGTCCGCGCACTCCCCGATGCTCGCCCGGAAGACCTCGGAGCCGTCCAGCAGCTCGCGGGCCATGCCGTCCCACTGCGAGCCCTGGCCGGGGAAGACGAACGCCACCTTGCCCGGGGCGCCGGCCAGTCCCTCGACGGTGTCGGGCCAGGCGACGCCCTCCGCCAGCGCGGCCAGGCCGGAGCGCAGCTCGTCCGGGTCGCCGCCCACCACCACGGCCCGGTGCGGGTGCAGGTCGCGGCCGGTGACCAGGGAGAAGGCCAGGTCGACCGGACGGACTTCCGGTGCGGCCGCCAGGTGTTCGGCGAGCCGGCGGCCCTGCGCCCGGAGTGCCTCGGGGGACCGGGCGGAGAGCACCAGCGGCAGCACGGCCGGCGGCTCGGCGGCGGGCCCGGCGGCGGGCACCGGCGCGGCCCCGGGGGCGGCCTCCAGGATCAGGTGCGCGTTGGTGCCGCTGATCCCGAACGAGGAGACGCCCGCCCGCCGGGGCCGGCCGGTCTCCGGCCAGGGCGTGGTCTCGGTGAGCAGCCGGACCGCGCCGGTGGACCAGTTGACGTGTGGTGACGGCTCGTCCACGTGCAGGGTCAGCGGGAGCCGGCCGTGCCGCAGCGCCTGCACCATCTTGATGATCCCGGCGATGCCGGCGGCGGCCTGGGTGTGCCCGATGTTGGACTTGATCGAGCCGAGCAGCAACGGCCGGTCCTCGGGGCGGTCCTGGCCGTAGGTGGCGAGCAGGGCCTGCGCCTCGATCGGGTCGCCGAGCACGGTGCCGGTGCCGTGCGCCTCGACCGCGTCGACGTCGGCCGGTGCGAGCCCGGCGCTGCGCAGCGCGGCCCGGATCACGCGTTGCTGGGAGGGGCCGTTGGGAGCGGTGAGCCCGTTGCTGGCGCCGTCCTGGTTGACCGCCGAGCCGCGGATCAGCGCGAGCACCCGATGGCCGTTGCGCTCGGCGTCGGAGAGCCGTTCCAGCAGGATCATGCCGACGCCCTCGCCCCAGCCGGTGCCGTCCGCCGCGGCGGCGAAGGGTTTGCACCTCCCGTCCGGCGCCATGCCGCGCTGCCGGCTGAACTCCAGGAAGATCCCCGGGGTGGCCATGATGGTGGTCCCGCCGGCCAGTGCCATGGTGCACTCGCCGCCGCGCAGCGCCTGGACCGCCAGGTGCGCCGCGACCAGGGAGGACGAGCAGGCGGTGTCGACCGTGACGGCCGGGCCCTCCAGGCCCATGGTGTAGGCGATCCGGCCGGAGGCCACGCTGGTGGTCGAGCCGGTCAGCACGTAACCGGCCACCGCCTCCTGGGTGGTGGCGGACCCGGCGCCGTACTCCTGGCCGGCCACGCCGGCGAAGACGCCGACCTGGGTGCCGCGCAGGGTGCCGGGCGTGATCCCGGCGTGCTCCAGGGTCTCCCAGGAGACCTCCAGCAGCAGCCGCTGCTGTGGGTCCATCGCCTCGGCCTCGCGCGGGCTGATCCCGAAGAACTCCGCGTCGAAGCCGCCGGCGTCGGCCAGGAAGCCGCCCTGGCGCACGTAGGTGCGGCCGGCCAGGCCGGGCTCGGGGTCGTACAGCTCGTCCAGGCTCCAGCCGCGGCCCCCGGGGTACTCGCCGATCGCGTCGATCCCGTCCACGGCCAGCCGCCACAGTCCGTCGGGCGAGTCCGCGCCGCCGGGGAACCGGCAGCCCATCCCGACGATGGCGATCGGCTCGTCCACGGCCGCCGCGACCGCCGGCGCGGCGGCGGGCCGGGCCGGCTCGGTCCCGCGCAGCCGGGTGAGCAGCTCGGCGGCCAGCTCGGCCGGGGTCGGGTAGTCGAACAGCAGGGTGGCGGGCAGCCGCAGGCCGCTGGCCTTGTTGAGCACGTTGCGCAGCTCGACGGCGGTGAGTGAGTCGAAGCCGAGGTCCTTGAACGGCTGGGTCGGGTCGACGGGGTCGCTCGGGTCGTTGCCGAGCACGGTGGCGATCTGCCGGTGGAGCAGCTCCACCAGCATCGGCGTGGCATCGGCGTCGCTCAACTCGGCTATTCGCCGAGCTAGTTGGGAGCTCCCTGGGGTCGCGGCGGCCGGCCGTGCGGTCACCGGGCCGACCACCGCGCCGAGCAGTGCGGGCAGCGCCGCCGGGTCGGCGGCGAGCCGGCGGAGCGCCGGGAGGTCGAGCCGGGCCGGGACGACGGCCGGGTGGCCGGCGGTCAGCGCGCGGTCGAACAGGGCCATCCCGCCGGCGGGGTCGAGCGGCAGCATGCCCGAGCGCTCGATCCGGGTGCGGTCCTGGGCGCCGAGCGTGCCGGCCATGCCGCCGCTCGGGTCCCACAGGCCCCAGGCGAGCGAGGTCGCGGGCAGGCCGGCGGCCCGGCGGTGCGCGGCCAGCGCGTCCAGGAAGCAGTTGCCCGCGGCGTAGTTGGCCTGGCCCGGGTTGCCCGTCGTGCCGGCCACCGAGGAGTACAGCACGAAGGCCGCCAGGTCGAGATCGCGGGTCTGCCGGTGCAGGTTCCAGGCGGCGTCCGCCTTGGGGCGCAGCACGGCGGTCAGGCGCTCCGCGGTCAGCGCGGGCAGGGTGACGTCGTCCAGGGTGCCGGCGCAGTGCACCACCGCGGTGAGCGGGTGCTCGCGCGGGATCCCGGCCAGCAGTGCGGCCAGCGCGACGGGATCGGCGGTGTCGCAGCCGGCGACGATGACCTCGGCTCCCAACTCCCGCAGCTCGCAGGCTAGTTCGGTCGCACCTGGGGCCGATGCGCCGCGCCGGCCGACCAGCAGCAGGTGCCGCGCGCCGTGCGTCGTCACCAGGTGCCGGGCGGCGAGCGCGCCGAGCGTCCCGGTGCCGCCCGTGATCAGCACGGTGCCGTCCGGCTCGATCGGCCGCGGGATGGTCAGCGCCACCTTGCCGACCTGGCGGGCCTGTTGCAGGAAGCGGAAGGCCTCCGGCGCGTGCCGCACGTCGAAGCTGGTGACCGGCAGCGGGGTCAGCACCCCGCGGTCGAAGAGCGCCCGCAGCTCGGCGAACATCTGCTGGATCCGGTCGGGCCCGGCCTCCACCATGTCGAAGGCCTGGTAGGCGACCCCGGGGTGCTCCGCCGCGACCCGCTGCGGATCCCGGATGTCGGTCTTGCCCATCTCCAGGAACCGGCCGCCGCGCGGCAGCAGCCGCAGCGAGGCGTCCACGAACTCGCGGGCCAGCGAGTCGAGTACCACGTCGACGCCCGCGCCGCCGGTGGCCGCGTGGAAGTGCGCCTCGAAGTCGAGGGTGCGGGAGGAGGCCAGGTGGTCCTCGTCCAGGCCCTGCGCGCGCAGCGCGTCCCACTTGCCCGGGCTGGCCGTGCCGAAGACCTCGACGCCCCAGTGCCGGGCGAGCTGGACGGCGGCCATGCCCACGCCGCCGGCGGCCGAGTGCACCAACAGCCGCTCGCCGGGCTGGATCCGGGCGAGATCGGCCAGGCCGTAGTAGGCGGTGAGGAAGACCACCGGGGTGGTGGCCGCCTGGACGAAGGACCAGCCGTCCGGGATCCGGGCGAGCATCCGCTGGTCGGTCCGCGCCAGGGCGCCGATCGCACCGCCGAACAGGCCCATCACCCGGTCCCCGACGGCGAGTTCGGTCACCCCGGGGCCGGTCGCCAGCACGACGCCGGCGGCCTCGCCGCCGATCGAGGCCCGGCCCGGGTACATGCCGAGGGCGACCAGCACGTCCCGGAAGTTCATCCCGGCGGCCCGGACCGCGACCCGGACCTCGCCGGGGCCGAGTGGTGCCTCCGACTCCGGGGCGGCGACCGCCACCAGGTTGTCCAGCGTGCCGGCCTCGGAGACCTCCAGTCGCCAGGCCGTGCCGTCCGCCGGCAGCCCGACCGGCGCGGCCGGCTCGGCGACCAGCCGGGGGATATGCAACACGCCGCCACGGATGGCGAGTTGGGGCTCGCCGGTGGCCACGGCGGCGGGCAGCAGCGGCTCGGTGGCCGGCTGGCCGTCGTGGTCGATCAGCACGAAACGGTCGGGGTTCTCCGACTGGGCCACCCGGACCAGCCCCCAGAGGGCGGCCGCGGCCGGGTCGATCTCCCGGTCCTCCGGGGCCAGCGCGACGGCGCCCCGGGTGACCACCACCAGCCGGGCCGTCGCCAGGGCCGGCTCGGCGAGGAACTCCTGGAGCACGGTGAGGAGTTCACGGGTGTCCTGGTGTGCCCGGACCGCCGGGTCGGCCTGCGCCGGCACGCCGGTGCGGTCGAGCACCACCAGTTCCGGCGCCGCCGTGCCGCCCCGGACCGCCCCGGTCAGTGCCGCCAGTCCGTCCGGGCCGGTGAGGACCGGGCCGGGGGCCGGCGGCCGCACGCCGGCCGGGGGGCGGGTCACGGACCAGCCGAGCCGGTACAACGGGTCCTGCCGGGTCGGAGCCGCGGCGAGTGCCCCGGCGTCGAGCTGGCGTAGGGTCAGCGACTCGACGCCGCCCACCGGCTCGCCCTCGGCGTCGAAGAGCGCCAGGGTGAAGGTGCCGGGTCCGCCGTCCGCCCGGGCCGTCAGCCGGACCCGCAGCTCGGCGGCGCCGGTGGCGTGCAGCGTGACGCCGCTCCACGAGAACGGCAGCCGGACCTGGTCGAGTTCGACCCGGCCGTCCGGGCCGCTGAACAGCAGCGCGTGCAGGGCGGCGTCCAGCAGTGCGGGGTGCAGGCCGTACGGCGCCGCCGCGGTGCCCTCGGGGAGCGCGACCTCGGCGAGCACGGACTCGCCGTCCCGCCAGACCGCGCGCAGCCCCTGGAAGGCCGGCCCGTAACGCAGCCCGAGCTCGGCGAGGTCCTGGTAGAGGCCGTCGACCGGGACCGGCACGGCGCTCACGGGTGGCCAGGCGCCCAGCACCGGCGCGGCCGGCGCGTCCGGGTCGGCCGCGCCGAGGGAGCCGGTGGCGTGCTGGGTCCAGGTGCCGTCGGGTGCGGCGGGCTCGGGGCGGGAGTGGACGGTCACACCTCCGTCCGGTGTCACGTGGACCCGCAACTGCACCGCCTCCGTGCCGCTCAGCACCAGCGGGCTGTGCAGGGTCAGCTCCTCGACCTGCCGGTGGCCGCACTGCGCGGCGGCGCGCAGGGCCAGTTCCAGGAAGCCGGTCCCCGGCAGCAGGGTGGTGCCGACCACCACGTGGTCGGCCAGCCAGGCCTGCTGCGCCGGTCCGATCCGCCCGGTGAACACCCTGCTGCCGTCCGGGAGTTGGGCGGCGGCGCCGAGCAGCGGATGCCCGACCGGGGTGAGCCCGAGTGCCCCGGCGTCGGCCGCGGCGGCGTTGTCGAGCCAGAACCGGCGGCGCTGGAACGGGTAGGTGGGCAGGTCGATCGCGGGTGCCGCGCCCCCGCCGAACACCGTCGCCCAGTCGAGGTCGTGGCCGAGCGCGTACGCCTCGGCCGCCACGGTCAGCAGGCCGCGCGCCTCCGGCTGTCGCGGGCGCAGCGGGGCGAGGAAGGCCAGGCCCTCGTCCGCCTCCTCGGCCAGGCACTGCTCGGCCAGCGCGCTGAGCGTGCGGTCCGGCCCGATCTCCAGGTAGCCGCCGGTGCCGAGGTCGTGCAGCTGCCGGATCCCGTCCTGGAACCGGACCGCCTGCCGGATGTGGTCGCGCCAGTAGGTGCCCGAGCGGAACTCGTCACCGGCGGGCCGGCCGGTGACGTTGGAGATGACCGGGATCCGCGGCTGCCGGTAGTCGAGACCGTCGGCGATCCGCTGGAACTCGTCGAGCACCCCGTCCATGTGCGGCGAGTGGAAGGCGTGGCTCACCTGCAGCCGGCGGGTCTTGCGCCCGAGCCCGGCGAAGTGCTCGGCGATCGCGGTCACCACCGGCTCGTCACCCGAGATGACGGTCGCCAGCGGGCCGTTCAGGGCGGCGATCGCCGCCGCCCGCGGGTGCTCGGCGACCAGCGGGGCGACCTCCTGCTCGGTCGCCTGCACGGCGATCATCGCGCCGCCGGACCGGGCCGCCTCCATCAGCCGGCCGCGGGCCCGGACCAGCGTGCAGGCGTCCGCGAGCGAGAGCAGGCCGGCCACGTGGGCGGCGGCGAGCTCCCCGATCGAGTGCCCGATCAGCTGGTCGGGGACCAGCCCCCAGGACTCCACCAGCCGGTACAGGGCGACCTCGACGGCGAACAGCGCCGGCTGGGTGTAGGCCGTCCGGTCGAGCCGGGCGGCCTCCGCGCTGCCCTCCGCCGCGAAGACGATCTCCTTGAGCGGCAGCTCGGTCAGCTCGCAGATCTCGTCGAAGGCCGCCGCGAAGACCGCGTACCGCTGGTACAACTCCCGTCCCATTCCCGGTCGTTGGGCGCCCTGACCGGCGAAGAGGAAGGCCAGGCCGCGCGGTCGGCCGCCGGCCGGGGCGCGGACCAGCTCCGGCGCGGACTCGCCGTGGGCCAGTGCGTCCAGTGCCGCCAGCAGCCCGGGCCGGTCCGGCGCGGTGATCGCGGCCCGGTGCTGGTGGTGACTACGGGTCAGCGCCAGGGCGCGGCCGACCTCCGCCGGGTCCAGCTCCGGATCGTCCGCCAGGAAGGTGCGCAGCTGCGCCGCGCGCTCCCGCAGCGCCGCCTCGCTCCTGCCGGACAACAGCCAGGGCGCCCAGGGCGCCGGGGCGCTCTCGTCGGGTTCCGGCGCGCTCGGCGGCTCCTGGACGATCAGGTGTGCGTTGGTCCCGCTGATCCCGAAGGACGAGACCCCGGCGCTGCGGACCCGCGCGCCGGCCGGCCACGGGACGGCGCCGCGCAGCAGCGAGACCGCGCCGGCCGTCCAGTCCACGTGCGGTGACGGCTCGTCGACGTGCAGGGTCGCCGGCAGCAGGCCATGCCGGAGCGCCATCACCATCTTGATCACGCCGGCGATGCCCGCGGCGGCCTGGGTGTGCCCGATGTTGGACTTGATCGAGCCCAGCCAGAGCGGCCGGTCCGCGGGACGGTTCTGCCCGTAGGCGGTGATCAGTGCCTGGGCCTCGATCGGGTCGCCGAGCGAGGTGCCGGTGCCGTGCGCCTCGACCGTGTCGACCTCGTCGGGCGCCAGCCGGGCGGCCTCCAGCGCCTGCCGGATCACCCGCTGCTGAGCCAGGCCGTTGGGCGCGGTGAGGCCGTTGCTGGCGCCGTCCTGGTTGACGGCGGAGCCGGGGATCACGGCCAGCACCCGGCGGCCCTCGCGCAGCGCGTCGGAGAGCCGCTCCAGCACCAGCAGCCCGGCGCCCTCGCCCCAGCCGGTCCCGTCGGCGCCGGCGGCGAACGACTTGCACCGGCCGTCGGGGGAGAGCCCGCGCTGCCGGCTGAACTCCACGAACACCCGCGGGGTGGCCATCACGGTGGCACCGCCGGCCAGCGCCAGGGTGCACTCGCCGCGGCGCAGCGACTGGGCGGCCAGGTGGATCGCCACCAGCGAGGAGGAGCAGGCGGTGTCCAGCGTCACCGCGGGGCCCTCCAGACCGAGGGTGTAGGCGATCCGGCCGGAGGCGACGCTCGTGGTGTTGCCGGTGAGGAAGAACCCCTCCAGTTCGGGGGCGTCGGCCCGGGCGCCGTACTCCTGCCCGATGACGCCGGTGAAGACCCCGGTGGCGCTGCCGTGCAGCGAGTCGGGCGGGATCGCCGCGCGCTCCAGCGCCTCCCAGGCGATCTCCAGCAGGACGCGCTGCTGCGGGTCGGTCGCGGCCGCCTCGCGCCCGCTGATGCCGTAGAAGGCGGCGTCGAAGTCGACGGCGTCGTGCAGGAACGCGCCCCTGCGGACATAGCTCCTTCCGCCGGCCTCCGGGTCGGGGTCGTACAGGTCGGCGGGCCAGCCCCGGTCGTCGGGGAACTCGCCGACCGCGTCGGTGCCGGACCTGACCAGGCGCCAGAGGTCCTCCGGTGAGCGCACCCCGCCCGGGAACCGGCAGGCCATGCCGACGATCGCGATCGGCTCCCGCTCCTTCGCCTCCAGCTCGTGCAGGCGCTGGCGGGTCTGCCGCAGGTTCGCGGTCGCGCGCTTGAGGTAGTCGCGCAGCCTGTCCTGGTTCGCCGCCTCGTTCGCGGCGTGGTTCGCTGTTTCGTTCGCGGCTTCGTTCAACACGGTGCGGAGTGGACCTTTCTGCTGGACGGAGTGCCCCGTCGCCGGTCAGGCTGTGCCGAGTTCGAGGTCGAGCGCTTCGAACAGCTCGTTGTCGGAGGCCGAGTCGAGGTCGTCGGGCGGGTCGGCCGGGAGCCGGTCGTCGTCCCACCGCCAGAGCAGCGCGCGCATCCGCTTGCCGATGTCCTCGCGGAGCGCGGGGTCCGCCGCGGCCTCGGAGATGTCCTTGTTCAGCCGTTCGATCTCCTCCAGGGCGGACCGGACGGCCGCGGCGGGGTCGGGGGTGAGCTGGGCCAGCAGCTGTTGGGCGAGCGCGGCCGGGGTGGGGTGGTCGAAGACCAGGGTGGGCGGCAGCCGCAGGCCGGTCGCGGTGTTCAGCCGGTTGCGCAGTTCGAGTGAGGAGAGCGAGTCGAAGCCGAGCTCCTTCAACGCCCGCTGGGCGGCGATCCGGTCCCGTGAGCCGTGCCCGAGCACGGCCGCGACCTGGCTCGACACCAGGTCCAGCAGCAGGCGTTCGCGCTCGGTGGCGGACAGGTGCGCGAGCTGCCGGGCCAGGTCGGCACCGCCGGCCGGGGCCCCGCCCGGGGCGCTCGGGGTGCGGCGGCGCAGCGGGGCCGGGACCAGATCGGCCAGCACGGGCGGCAGGGCGCCGCCCGCGATGCCCCGCATGGCCGCGGTGTCGAGCTGGGCGGCCACCACGACCGGCAGGTCGGCGCCGAGCGCGGTGTCGAACAGGGTGAGGCCGCGCGCGGAGCTGAGCGGGACCAGCCCGCTGCGGGTCATCCGGGCGATGTCCGCCCCGTCGAGATGGCCGGTCATGCCGCTGGCCTGGTCCCAGTAGCCCCACGGCACCGAGACGGCCGGCAGGCCGAGCGCGCGGCGGTGCTGGGCGAGCGCGTCCAGGAAGCTGTTGGCGGCGGCGTAGCCGGCCTGGCCGGCGCTGCCGACGGTGCCCGCGATCGAGGAGAACAGCACGAAGGCCTGGAGCTCCGCGGACCTGGTCAGCTCGTGCAGGTTCCAGGCGGCGTCGGTCTTCGGCCGCAGCACGGTCTCCAGCCGCTCGGCGGTGAGCGACTGGACGATGCCGTCGTCGAGCACCCCCGCGGCGTGCACCACCACGGTCAGCGGGTGCTCGGCCGGCACGGCTGCCAGCACCGCCGCCAGCGCCTCCCGGTCGCCCGCGTCGCAGGCGGCGATGGTGACCTCGGCGCCGAGCGCGCGCAGCTCGTCCGCCAGCTCGCCGGCCCCGGCCGGACCGCTGCGGCTGAGCAGCAGCAGGTGCCTCAGCCCGTGTGCGGTGACCAGGTGACGTGCCACCAGCCCGCCCAGCAGACCGGTGCCGCCGGTGATCAGGGCGGTGCCCGCGGGGTTCAGCATGGGACGCAGGTCGAGCACCACCTTGCCGACGTGGCGGGCCTGGCTGAGGTGGCGGAAGGCCTCGGGGGCGCGGTGCACGTCCCACGCGGTGACCGGCAGCGGGCGCAGAACGCCGCGCTCGCACAGCTCGGTCAGCTCGGCGAGGATCTGCTGGACCCGGTCGGGGCCCGCGGTGTCCAGCACGTCGAAGGCCTGGTAACGGACGCCCGGGTGGTCGGCGGCGACCCGCTCCGGATCGCGGATGTCGGTCTTGCCCATCTCGACGAACCGGCCGCCGGGGGCCAGCAGCCGCAGCGAGGCGTCCACGAACTCCCGGGCCAGCGAGTTCAGCACCACGTCGATGCCGCGGCCCGCGCTGCTCGCCCGGAAGTGCTCCTCGAAGTCCAGGTCGCGGGAGGAGGCGAGGTGGTCCCGGTCCAGCCCCTGGGCGCGCAGCACCTCCCACTTGCCGGTGCTGGCGGTGCCGTAGACCTCGACGCCCCAGTGCCGGGCGAGCTGGATCGCCGCCATGCCCACCCCGCCGGCCGCGGCGTGCACCAGCAGGGACTCACCGGCGGTGATCCGGGCCAGGTCGTGCAGGCCGTAGTAGGCGGTGGCGAAGGCGACCGGGACGGTCGCGGCCTCGGCGAACGACCAGCCGTGCGGCATCCGGGTGAGCAGCCGCCGCTCGGTGACCACGGTCGGCCCGGTGCCGGAGGTCAGGCCCATCACCCGGTCGCCCGGGGCCAGCGCGGTGACGTCCGGGCCGACCTCGACGACCACTCCGGCGATCTCGCCGCCGAGCCGGCGGGAGTCGGTGGTCACCAGGCCCAGCGAGAGCATGATGTCGCGGAAGTTCAGGCCGGCGGACCGCACCTCGACCCGGACCTCGCCGCCCGCCAGGTCCCGGCCCGCCGTGTCGTCCTCGAGCAGGGCCAGGTTCTCCAGCGAGCCGGTGCCGGTGGTGCCGAGGTACCAGGCGTCGGTGCCGCCGCGCGGAGTCAGCACGGTGGCCGGGCGGGCCAGTCGTGGCACCCGCAGCTCGCCTGCCCGGATGGCGAGTTGGGTCTCGCCGGTGGCGAGCGCGGCCGGCAGCGCGCGGTACGAGTCCGCCCGGCCGTCGTGGTCGAGCAGCAGGAACCGGCCGGGGTTCTCGGTCTGCGCGGAGCGGATCAGGCCCCAGACCGCCGCGCCGGCCAGGTCGGCCGGGTCCTCGTCGGGGCCGGTGGCGACCGCTCCCCGGGTGAGCACGGCGAACCGGGTGTCCTCGCCGGCTTCCTGGTCCAGGAACTCCCTTACCGGATCGAGCAGTTGGCCGAGAGCCGTGCTCACCTCGGTCGGGGCCGCCGGCGGGACGGGGACCAGGACCACGGCCGGCTCGCGCAGCTCCGCCAGAGTGGCGAGCGGGGTCGCCGGGACGCCCGCGGCGGCGAGGTCGCCCACCAGCTCGGCGGGGCCGCCGAGGACGGCCCAGGAGTGGTCCGGGAGGTCGGTGGGCGCCGGTCGGGTGGGCCAGTCGAGGGTGAAGAGGGCGTCGCCGGCACTCGGCCGGGTCGCGCCGGCGAGCTGCTCCCGCGGGATCTGACGTAGTGTCAGTTCGCTGACGGTCAGTACGGGCGCGCCGGACTCGTCGGTGACGGCCAGCCGGACGGCCTGGGGTCCGGTCAGTGTGACGGTTGCCCGGAGTCGTCGGCCGGCGCTGGCGTGGAGCGTCAACTCCTGCCAGGAGAAAGGCAGATGGGGTTCACCGAGCGGGGTGAGCAGGCCGATCGGGTGCAGGCAGGCGTCCAGCAGCGCGGGGTGGATCCCGTAGCCGGTGCGGTCGGTCTCGTCCGGGAGGGTGATCTCGGCGAAGACCGTGTCCTGGCCGCGCCAGGCGGCCTGCACCCCCTGGAAGACCGGCCCGTACTCCAGGCCGGTGCCGGCCAGGTCGTCGTAGAGGCCGTCGACGTCAACCGGGGTGGCGCCGGCCGGCGGCCAACTTCCCAGGACGGACGTGGTGTTGGCGGCGAAGTCGGCCGCGGTGGCGAGCCGGCCGGTGGCGTGCCGGGTCCAGCCGTCCGCCTCGTCGTCCGTGGTGGGACGCGAGTACAGCGTCAGCGGGCGTGCCCCGGTGTCGTCCGGGAGGTCCACCACCGCCTGCAGCCAGAGCCCGCCCTGCTCGGGCACCACCACCGGACTGTGCAGGACGAGCTCCGCGACCCGGTCGCAGCCGAGTCGCCCGGCGATCCGCAGCGCGAGGTCGGCGATCGCCGCGCCCGGCAGGATCAGCTGCCCCAGCACCCGGTGTTCGGCGAGCCAGGGGTGGGCCCGCCGGGAGAGCCGGCCGGTCCACACCGTGCCGGCGCCGTTGGCCAGCTGCACCGCGCCGCCGAGCAGCGGGTGGCCGGTGGCCGCCAGCCCGTCCGCGCGGGGGCCGCCGCCGGCGGCCGGCAGCAGCCAGAGGTGGCTCTGCTGGAAGGCGTAGGTGGGCAGCTCGCTCGGCCGGGCGGCCGGCAGGCCGCGGAAGAACGCCGCCCAGTCGACCGGGTGGCCGTGCGCGTGCAGCGCGCCGAGCGAGGCCAGCAGCTGCGCCCAGCCGTCCTCCTCGCGCCGCAGCGACCCGGCCACCAGTGCCCGGCCCGCCTGCTCGCCCAGTGCGTCCTCCAGTGTCTGCTGGATCCCGGGGGTGAGCACGGCGTGCGGGCTGACCTCCAGGAACGTGGTGTGCCCGGTCCCGGCGAGGTGCCGGACGGCGGGTTCGAACCGGACCGGCTCACGCAGGTTGCGGTACCAGTAGCCGGCGTCCAGCTCCGTGGTGTCCAGCGGCTCGCCCGCCACGGTGGAGCAGAAGGCGAGCGTGCCGCGCCGCGGCTCGATCCCGGCCAGCTCGGCCAGCAGGCGCTCCCGGATCGCCTCCACCTGGGGCGAGTGGGAGGAGTAGTCGACCGGGATGACCCGGGCCCGGGCGCCCTCGGCCACGCACTCGGCGACCAGCCGCTCCAGCGCCCCGGGATCGCCGGAGACCACGGTGTGCGCGGGGCCGTTGAGCGCGGCGACGGCCAGTCGGTCGGTCCGGTCGCCGATCAGCCGCCGGACCTCCTCGGCGGGCAGCGCGACGGACGCCATGCCGCCCTGTCCGGCCAGCGCGGTCAGCGCCCGGCTGCGCAGGGCCACGATCCGGGCCGCGTCCTCCAGCGTCAGCGCCCCGGCGACGTGCGCGGCGGCGATCTCGCCCTGCGAGTGTCCGATCACGGCGTGGGCGCGCACCCCCAGCGACTCCCAGAGCCGGGCCAGCGAGACCATGACGGCGAAGAGCACCGGCTGCACGACGTCCACCCGGTCCAGTCCGGGGGCGTCCGGGGCGCCGCGCAGCACGGCGGTCAGCGACCAGTCGGTGTGCGCGGCCAGCGCCTGTTCGCAGGCCTCGATCGCGTCCCGGAAGACCGGCGAGGAGTCCAGCAGGTCGAGGGCCATCCCGGCCCACTGCGAGCCCTGGCCGGGGAAGACGAGGACCGTCCGGCCGGGTCCCTCGGCGGCGCCCCGGACCAGCCCGGCCGCGGCCCGGCCGTCGGCCAGCGCGTCGAGTCCGGCCCGCAGTGCCGCGCCGTCCGCGCCGACGATCGTCGCGCGGTGCGGGTGGTGCTCGCGGGTGGTGGCCAGCGCGAGGCCGACGTCGGCGGCGGGCGGCGTCGGGGCCCGGTCGAGGTGGGCGGCGAGCGCCCGGGCCTGGGCGCGCAGGGCCGGTTCGGTCCGGGCGGAGAGCACCCAGGGCAGCGCGGACGGGTGCTGCGCGGGTCCGTCGTCCGGCCGCCTCTCGTCGCCGGCCGGCGGTGCGGCCTCCAGGATGACGTGCGCGTTGGTGCCGCTGATGCCGAACGAGGAGACGCCGGCGCGGCGCGGGCGACCGGTCTTCGGCCAGGCCCGCGCCTCGGTCAGCAGCTCCACGCCGCCGCGCTCCCAGCCGACGTGCGGGGTCGGCTCGTCCACGTGCAGGGTGCGGGGCAGCCGGCCGTGCCGGATCGCCTGCACCATCTTGATCACCGCGCCGACCCCGGCGGCGGCCTGGGTGTGGCCGATGTTGGACTTGAGCGAGCCGAGCCAGAGCGGGCTGCCGGTGGCCCGGCCCTGGCCGTAGACCGAGAGCAGCGCCTCGGCCTCGATCGGGTCGCCGAGCGTGGTGCCGGTGCCGTGCGCCTCGACCGCGTCGACCTCGTGCGGGCTCAGCCGCGCGGCCGCCAGGGCGGCCCGGATCACCCGCTGCTGGGACGGGCCGTTGGGAGCGGTGAGCTGGCTGCTCCGGCCGTCCTGGTTGACGGCGCTGCCCCGGATCACCGCGAGCACGGGGTGGCCGTTGCGCTCGGCGTCGGAGAGCCGCTCGAGCAGCAGCATCCCGGCGCCCTCGCCCCAGCCGACCCCGTCGGCACCGGCCGCGAAGGACTTGCACCGGCCGTCGGGGGCCAGCCCGCGCTGGCGGCTGAACTCGACGAAGGTGCTGGGGGTGGCCATCACGGTCGCCCCGCCCGCCAGCGCCAGCGTGCACTCGCCCTCGCGCAGGGACTGGCAGGCCAGATGGAGCGTCACCAACGAGGAGGAACAGGCGGTGTCGACGGTGACGGCCGGGCCCTCCAGGCCGAAGGTGTAGGCGAGTCGGCCCGAGGCGATGCTGAAGGCGCTGCCGGTGCCGACGTAGCCCTCGAACCCGTCGGGGGTGTGCTGGAAGAGCTGGGCGCCGTAGTCGCCGTACATCAGCCCGGTGAAGACGCCGGTGCGGCTGCCGCGCAGCTCGGAGGGGAGGATCCGGGCGCGTTCGAAGCTCTCCCAGGCGATCTCCAGCAGCAGCCGCTGTTGGGGGTCCATCGCCAGCGACTCGCGCGGGCTGAGGCCGAAGAACTCGGCGTCGAACCGGGCCGCGTCGTGGAGGAAGCCGCCCCTTCGGGCGTAGGTCTTCCCGGTGCGCTCCGGATCCGGGTCGTACAGGCTCTCGGCGTCCCAGCCGCGGTCCGTGGGGAACTCGGAGATCGCGTCGACCTCGTCGTGGACGAGCGTCCAGAGGTCCTCGGGTGAGCCCACCGACCCCGGGTAACGGCAGGCCATGCCCACGATCGCGATCGGCTCGGCCTTCGCCTCGGTGAGTTGCCGGTTGTCCTGCCGGAGCCGTTCGTTCTCCAGGAGAGACGCTCGGAGGGCCTCGGCGAGTTGCTCGGAAGACGGAGCCATTTATCAGTCCCCACGGGTCGCGGTGGCGATCACGGTGATCTTCGCGTCAGGGCGCGCCTGTCCGGATCAGGGTCGGCGGGCGGGCTAACGGGGGTCTTGGCGGGTTCTAAAGCTCTGGGACGGGCTTCCCGGACGGGCACCGGAGCCGTGCGGGAGGGCCGGCGGCCCCGCCGCTGGATAGCTGTTGACTAACTTTGAAATCTGGTCATAACCTAGAGTCGTGAAGAGATCTCAGCGGCTTCCGAGTGGCTCTGACGCGCGTCAGGTGCGTGCTGAGCGGATCCTCGACATCACCGCCGGCCTGCTGGTCCAGCACGGGTACCGACGGGTGACCATCGACGACGTCGCCAGCCGGGCCGGGGTCGGCAAGGGCACGGTCTACCTGCACTGGAAGACCAGGGAGGCACTGTTCTGGTCGGTGCTCCAGCGCGAGGCGCTGAAGCTCTTCGACCAGTTGGTGGCCGACCTGCGCGCCGATCCCGAACTGGCGCTGCCGCACCGGCTGATGCGCGAGGTCTTCCTGCAGAGCGTCCGGCGCCCGCTGGTGCGCGGGCTGCTGCTCTCCGATCCGGTCCTGCTGGGCAACCTGGCGCAGGACGACAGCGTCCGCTCGGCCCAGCAGGAGCTGGCGGAGAACCCCGACTACCTGCAAATGCTCAGCGAGGAGGGCGCCTTGCGACCCGGTCTGACCGCGGCGGCCGCGGTCCACATCCTGTCGAGTGTCACCCGCGGCTTCGCCGCCGCCGACGAACTCGGCGAGGACGACGGGCTGGCCCTGGAGGAGCGGGCCGACCTGCTCGCGTACGTCCTGGAACGCGCGCTGGAGCGCGACACCCCGATGTCCACCGAGGCCCTGGCCACGCTGAACAAGCGCGTGGTCGACATGTTCACCGAGATGGCCGACGGCCATCGCGACCAGCTGCAGCGCGCGTACTGAACAGGAGACCGGCAGATGGCTGCCATTGACTCGACGACCTTGAAGAACCCGCCCGTCGACGCACCGCTCGGCAAGCGGTGGTGGGCCCTGGTGGCGCTCACCCTGAGCATTCTGGTGATCGGTCTGGACACCTACGTGCTGGCCACCGCGTTGCCGACGCTCTCGGCCAAGCTGGGGGCCACCACCAGCCAACTGCAGTGGATCTCGGCCGCCTACACGCTCGCCTGGTCCGGCCTGCTGCTGCCGGCCGGCAAGCTCGGTGACCGGCTCGGTCGCCGCAAGCTCCTGATCAACGGCTTGGGGATCTTCGGGGTCGCCTCGGTGATCGCCAGTCAGGTGAAGACCGCCAACGAACTGATCGCCACCCGCGCGCTGATGGGCGCCGGCGCGGCGATGATCATGACGCTGGCGCTGGCCCTGGTGCCGGTGATCTTCCCGGAGGAGGAGCGGAACCGGGCGATCACCGTCACCACGATCGGCACCATGCTCGGCATGCCGCTGGGGCCGCTGCTCGGCGGCTGGATGCTGACCCACTTCGCCTGGGGCTGGGTCTTCCTGATCAACGGTCCGGTGATCGTGCTCAGCCTGATCGGCGTCTTCCTCTGGGTGCCCGAGAGCAAGGACCCCACCACGCCCAAGCTGGACTGGCTCGGCGCGCTGATGGTCGTGATCGGGGTCTCCGGCATGACCTACGGCATCATCGAGCAGCCGATCGACGGCTGGTCCAGCGCCAAGGTGCTGGTCGGACTGGTCGGCGGCCTGCTCTTCATGGTCGCCTTCGTGCTGTGGCAGCGGCGGGCCGCCTCGCCCCTGGTCGACCTGCGGCTCTTCCTGAACCGCCACTTCACCTGGGGCTCGATCACCTTCGGCATGGTCAGCTTCGCGATGATGGGCGGGCTCTTCGTGCTCACCCCCTACCTGCAACTGGTCCAGGGCGCCTCCCCGCAGAGCACCGGGGTGCGGCTGCTCCCGCTGATCGGCGCGATGCTGACCGGCGCGGCCGCGGGGGAGAAGCCGGCCAAGAAGATCGGCGCGAAGGTCATCATCCTGCTCGGCATCGTGGTCACCGCGGGCGGGCTGGTCCTGCTCTCCTCGCTGCACGCCACCAGCGGGTACGGCAGCGTCGCGCTCGGCCTGGCGGTGTTCGGCCTGGGCCTGGGCCTGAGCATCCCGCTCTCGGTGGACACCGTGCTCTCCTCGCTGCCGCTCAGTCAGGCCGGCACCGGGAACGGCATGTCCCGGACGATGCAGAACATCTCGGTCTCGTTCAGCTCGGCGATCATCGGCAGTGTGCTGAACAGCGGCTTCCGCAACCGGATCGCCGACGGGCTGCAGGGCCTCTCCGGTGCCGCCCGGGACACCGCCTCGGCCAGCGTCGCGGGGGCGCACTCGGTCGCCGCCGGCCTGCCCGGGGACGCCGGCCGGCAGCTGACCAGCCTGGCGAACGCCGCCTACACCCACGGCATGGCGCAGTCGCTGCTGGTCAGCGCGGCGATCCTGGCCGTCACCGCGGTGCTCACCCTGCTCTTCCTGCCGCGCCGCGGTGGTCACCAGGAGGCGAACCGGGACTGACGGTTCCCGGGCGGCCACGGTCGCGCCACGACTCCCCCTTTCCCCACCGGAGAGGGGGAGTCGTCGCGTCCGGCGCCAGGAAGCCGTCGCGTCCGGCGCCAAGTCGGGCTTTAGACGAGCTTCAGTGCGGCGTCCAACACTTCATGGGTCGAGGTTGCGACAGCCGTGCAACGTGAAAGGAGACGCCATCAGATGGGCGCACCCGTCGCTGTCCCAGTCACCGCGCTGACCCCCCTGATCCTCGTCAGCTCCGACGCGCCGGCCGCGGATCCGACACCGGCCCCGGTCCCGTCGTCGGACATCGTCTTCGGTGACCTCACCGACGTCGCCGTGAAGCGGGAGATGTCGCTGCGCGGGCCCGGCATCGACGTCGGCGACGGGGTGATCTTCCGGAACGAGATCAGCACGGCGGACGGTGCGCGGCTGGTCGAGCTGACCGGCGCGGTGACCATCGTCCACGTCCGGCCGTCCGACCAGCGCATCTTCGGTTTCTACCGGGAATTCCTGCGGTTCGCCGACGGCACCGCCCGCACGATGGGAATCGTCGACATCACGGCGACCATGGCCGGCCGGGAACAGGTGATTCCGGCCTACGGCATCAGCGGTCGCTACCGGGGAATGGTCGGGACCCGCTCGTACCGGAACAGCAGCGAGAAGCCGGAAACCCACCACGCCGAGATCGTTTTCCGCCACCCGACTTCCCACCGACCGTAGTTCCCGAGGGAGACCGCTCATGGACAGCACCACAGTTCTCATCGCCGGCGCGGGCCCGGTGGGCCTGATGCTCGCCGGCGAACTCGGCCTGGCCGGGGTGCGGGCCGTCGTCGTCGACGCGCGGCCGCAGGCCGACGACAACTGGCGGGTCTCGACCTTCCACCAGCGCTCGCTGGAGGTGTTCGAGCGGCGCGGGCTCGCCGAGAAGCTGCGCGGCGAGGGGTTCTACACCTGGCCCACGCTGCACTTCGGCATGCTCTGGCTGGACCTCACCAAGGTCACCGACCAGGACAACTACCTGGTCGAGATGGCGCGAGTGGAGGCGCTCCTGGAGGAGCGCGCGGTCGGCCTGGGCGCCGAGATCCTGCGCGGTCGCGAGGTGGTCGGCGTCGACGCGGACCAGGACGGCGTGACGGTGCGACTGCGCGCGGCCGGCGGCGGGACCACGACCGCGACCACCGTCCGGACCGACTACCTGATCGGCTGCGACGGCTCGGACAGCGTGGTGCGCCGGCTCGCCGGCTTCGAGACCGTCGAGGAGGGTCCGTCCTGGTACGGCGTGCTCGCCGACCTGGAGACCTACGAGGGCCAGATCGAGGCCCAGCTCTACCCCGGCGGCGTGTTCGGCGCGATGCCCGACCCGCAGCGCGGGCTGTACCGGCTGCAGACCATCGAGTTCGACATCGAACCGCCCGCCGCCGACACCCCGGTGACGATCGAGGAGCTCGGCACCAACATCGAGCGCCTCACCGGCAGCACCCGCGAGATCGCCAACGCCCGGTGGCTGCGCCGGTACGCGGGGCGGACCCAGTTCGTGACGGAGTACCGGCGCGGCCGGGTGCTGCTCGCCGGCGACGCCGCGCACCACCACCTCTTCACCGCCGGACACGGCCTCAACACCGGCCTGAACGACGCCGTCAACCTCGGCTGGAAGCTCGCCGCCGAGATCCGGGGCCGGGCCCCGGCCGGCCTGCTCGACAGCTACTCGGCCGAACGGCAGCCGGTCGGCGAGCGGGCCTGCCGGGCGCTGCGCGCGCAGATCGCGCTGATGTACCCGCTGGAGTCGGTGGCCCCGCTGCGCGCCCTGCTCACCGACCTCATCGGTTACGACGACGTCAACCGGCACCTGGTCACCATGGTGAGCGACGTCCGCTACCCGTTCGAGGCGGCGGCGGACGCGCCGGAGAGCCCGCTGCTCGGCCGTCCGGTCCCCAACGTCCGGATCAGGACGGCGGACGGGACCGTCGGCATCGCGGACACCCTGCAGAGCGGCCACGGCGTGCTGCTCGACCTCTCCGCGGGGGCCGCCGACCTCACCGCGCTCGGGGCCTGGTCGGACCGGGTGGACGTGGTCGTCGCGGAGCCGGAGCCGGCGCTCGACGCGGCCCTCGTACTGGTCCGTCCCGACGGGTTCGTGGCCTGGCTGGGCAACGCGGCCGCCACCGGCCTGGACGTGGCCCTGACCACCTGGTTCGGCAGCGCCGAGCACTGATCTGTCCCCCCGGTACCCGAGACGTCTCCCCACACAAAGGACCCTGTCGATGACCCAGCAGACTCCCCCCGTTGCGTTCCCGCAGAGCCGTAGTTGCCCCTACCAGCCGCCCACCGGCTACGACGCCTTCAAGGGCAACGGGCCGTTGCAGAAGGTGGAGCTGTTCGACGGGAAGATCGCCTGGCTGGTCAGCAGCCACGCCGTCGCCAAGAAGCTCCTGGCCGACGCCCGGCTCTCCAACGACCGGACCCGGTCCGACTTCCCGGCGCTGTCCGACGCGGAGCGCACCCCCCGCCCGTTCCGCATGCTCCCCGAGATGGACGGTGACGAGCATGACGCCCAACGCCGCTTGCTGCTCCCGTACTTCACCCTCAAGCGGGCCCGGGAGAACCGCGAGCGGATCACGCAGATCGCGAACGAGCTGATCGACGCCCTGCTGAAGAAGGAGGGACCGCTCGACCTCGTCTCGGAGTTCGCGATCCACCTGCCCTCGAAGGTCGTCTGCGAGCTGCTCGGGATCCCCTTCGAGGACCACGAGTTCTTCCAGGACCGTGGCTACCGCCTGGAGAAGGTGGAGAGCCAGGAGTCCGTCCAGCAGATGATCGGTGAACTGTTCGGCTACCTGGACCGGTTGATCAGGGCGATGGAGACCGACCCGCGTCCCGGCCTGCTCGGCGACCTGGTCCGCGGCCCGGTCGCGGCCGGGGAGATGACCCACCAGGAACTGGTCGTGCTGGCGCTGGTCATGCTCAACTCCGGTCACGTCACCACCTCCTCGATGATCGCGCTGGGCGTGCTGGTGCTGCTGGAGCACCCCGAGCAGTTCGAACAGCTGCGTGCCGAACCGGAGTTGATGCCGTCGGCGGTGGACGAGCTGCTGCGCTACACCTCGATCGCCGACTCCGTCACCCGGCGGATCGCGGTCGCCGACATCGAGATCGCCGGTGAGGTGATCGCGGCCGGCGACGGCGTCGTCATGCCCAACGCGCTGCTCAACCGGGACCCGGAGGCCTTCGAGGACCCGGACGCCTTCGACATCCGGCGCGGCAACACCATCCGCCACCTCGCGCTCGGCTTCGGCGTGCACCAGTGCATCGGCCAGCACCTCGCCCGGGTGGAGATCGAGGTGGCGCTCGAAGCGCTCTTCACCCGGATCCCCACGCTGCGGCTCGCGGTGCCCGCCGCCGAGGTGCCGCTGCGCGACACCGCCGGGCTGGAGGGCGTCTCCGAACTGCCCGTGACCTGGTGACCGGCGACCACGGAGGAGGAACGGCCATGCGAGTCACGGCGGACCAGGGCAAGTGCGTCGGCGGTGGCTACTGCACCCTCAACGCGCCGACCGTGTTCGACCAGGACGAGGAGACCGGGCTGGTCGTGGTGCTCGACGCCGAGCCGGCGGCCGGCCGCCGGGCCGAGGTCGAGGCCGCGGTGCGGGACTGCCCGTCCGGTGCGGTCCGGCTGGAGCGGTAGCGGTGCGGGGGGGGGGCCCCCCCGGGTCTCCCTGGGGGAGGGCCCCCACGGGGCGGGAGGGGAGGGGGGGACGAGAGGGTGGCACGGGTTCCTTGTTCTCGCGCCCTGCCTTTCCCGTCC
>NZ_JBVHLF010000010.1:0-150202 GCF_055559155.1 Kitasatospora sp. NPDC024654 | reverse complement strand
GTTTGTATCAGTGCGGGTCGGCGGGCTTGCCGCGCCCCTCCCTTTCTGGTCGGGGGGGGCCCCCCCCCCCCCCGGGACCGGGAGGGACCGATGGACCGGACGGTGACCGTGGCCGCCTGGCTGGCCAGCCGGCTCTGGCACGCGCTGGTCGGCTACGGCGCCCTGTGGTTCCACCCGCCCGGTGCCGCTGCCGACCCGGCCTCCGCGCGCGGTACCGCCCCCGGGCACCCCGAACGGCTCTGCCCGGAGCTGCCCACCAGCCCGGCGGAGCGGGCGCTCTGGGCGCAGCTCCGCGGGCTCGGCGAGTGACCCCGAGGAGGATCGGCATGGCCCCGCAGGCAGTCGTCGGCGAGACCTGGATCAGGCGGTTCCACCCCAAGCCGGGCGCGGCCGTCCGGCTGGTGTGCTTCCCGCACGCCGGTGGCTCGGCCGGGTGCTTCCACCCGCTCTCGGCGCTGCTCGGCCCGGAGGTCGAGGTGCTGGCCGTGCAGTACCCGGGGCGCCAGGACCGCCGCATCGAGCCGGCCGTGGCGGACATCGGCGAGCTGGCCGACGAGGTCGCCGAGGCACTGCGGCCGTGGGCGGACCAGCCGCTGGCGCTCTTCGGCCACAGCATGGGCGCGCTGGTGGCCTTCGAGACCGCCCGGCGGCTCGAACGGCGTGGCGGTGCGGAGCTGTCGGCGTTCTTCGCCTCGGGCCGGCGGGCGCCGTCCCGGTACCGCGAGGAGCACGTCCACCGGCTGGACGACGCCGGGCTCATCGCCGCGATCCAGGCGCTGAACGGGACGGACCACCGGCTGCTGGACGACGAGGAGATCCTGCGGGTGATCCTCCCCGTGGTTCGCAGCGACTACCGGGCGGCGGAAACCTACGGCTGCCCGCCGGACGCCGTCCTCGCCGACCTGCCGATCACCGCCCTGCTCGGCGACCGTGACCCCCGCGTCACGCTGGAGGAGGCCCACGCCTGGCGCGAGCACACCACCGGCCCCTTCGACCTCCGGGTCTTCCCGGGCGGTGGCCACTTCTACCTGGCCGAAGCCCGCGCGGAGTTGGCGCTGCTCCTGACCGAACGCCTGACGGCGGCACAGCGCGGGTCATCGAGGACGACGTGGGCCGGTGGGTCTTGTGCCGTTCGTCGCAAGAACGACCGCGACGAACGGTCAACGGTCCGAGCGGTCAGCGGTCAGCGGTCGGCCGGGCGAGCCCGGAGGTGATCCGCTCTCCAGCGCGGGGGTTCGTTCCCGGAATCCTCGTCCCGACCGGGGTGTTGATCCCGTACGTGGTCCGGTGGGCCGAGCCGGGCACCGTGCGGGCCGAGGAGCGTCACACCACAGCAGAGAACAGGATCCCCGGGTGACCACGACCGACGACCGCCAGGCCGCGCCGGAGTACCTCCGCGAGCTGTTCCGCTTCTTCGTCCGCACGCAGTGCCAGGGCCGCTCGCCGCTCTACGCCCTGCTCGGCGAGGCCGTCGCCGCGGACGACGAGCTGCTCCGGCCGCTACTGGACACCCCGTCCTCGCAGCGCCGCCCCAGCCTGCTGTTCGCCGCGGTGAACCACCTGCTGCGGGAGCACGCCGGCCACCGGCTGGCCGCCTACTACCCGATCCACGGCGGCGACCGGCCCGTCGACGACGCGGCGCCGGCCGCGTTCCGTGCCTTCTGCGCAGCACACGCCGACCAGTTGAGGGAGTTGCTCACCACTCGGAGCACCCAGACCAACGAGGTCCGGCGGTGCTTCGCGCTGCGCCTGGGGATGCACCGGATCGCCGCCCACTGGCCCGGGCCGCTGGCACTGCTGGAGGTCGGCGCCAGTGCGGGGCTGAACCTGCGCTTCGACCGCTACGCCTACCGGCTCGGCGACCGGCTGTTGGAGCCCGCGGGCGGCGCGGCCGTGACGCTCTCCAGCACCCTGCGCGGCGGCGGGCCGGTGGACGGACTGCTCGGCGAACTTCCTCCGGTGACACACCGGTTGGGCGCCGACCTGGACCCGGTCGAGCTGGCCGGCGACCCCGCCGCCGGAGCGTGGCTGGAGGCGTTCGTCTGGCCCGAGCAGGTCCGTGAGCTGGCGACGCTGCGCGCGGCGGTCGAGCTGGCCGGGCGCGAGCCGTACCCGGTGGTCCGGGCCGACGCCGTCCGGGACACCGCGCGGCTGGTCGCCGAAGTCCCCGGCGACCTGCCGGTCGTGGTGTTCACCGCCTCGCTGCTCAGCTACCTCGACGCCGAGGGGCGGGCCCGGTTCGTCGCCCAGCTGGCCACCGCGGCCCGCACCCGCAAGGTGGCCTGGCTCTTCACCGAGGCCCCAGGCCTGGTCGCCCGGACGGACGTGACCACCCCGGCGCTGTCCGGCCCGCTGCGCGACACCGGCGAGCTGTACGCGGTCGGTGTCAGCCTGCGTGGCGGGCCGCGGCGCCGGGACGAGCTGCTGGCTCTGGCCGACCCCTACGTCGAGTGGATCGCGCCGGCCCGCACCGAGGCGGACGACTTCTCCTGGGCGCTGCCGGACTGACGAACGTGACCGTGGGTGACCCCGGTGGTCGTCGACCGGGGCCACCCACGGTTCGCGTCAGGCCTTGTCGGCGGCGATCATCAGGTAGTGGAAGCTGCCCTCCCGGTAGGCGGTGAGGAAGGCGTCCTCGATGCCGCTGGCCACCGCCGCCTTGGCGCGCAGCTCCCAGTACGGGATGGTGGCGGCTGTCAGGTCGACCACACTGATCGGGACCAGGCCGTTGGCCGACATCGCGGCGAAGTACTCGCTGCGCGGGTGGATGTCGCAGATGTAGTGCGCGTCGATCTGGCTGACCGCCCGGGACGGCTGACGGCCGTGCACGTCGTTGTAGCAGCCGGTGATGGTCACGTACCGGCCGCCGGGCCGCAGCACCCGGGCGTGCTCGGCGAAGAGCTCGTGCAGGTCGACGTACATGGTGCTCTCGTTGTTCCAGATGGACCGGAACGTCGCGTCGGGGAAGCCGTTGTGCAGCATGTTGCGGAAGTGGAAGGCCACCTTGTCGGCCACCCCGCGCTCCCGCGCCTGGTTGTTGGCGAACTTCACCTGCTCCTCGGAGATCGAGATGCCGTCCACCTGGCAGCCGAACCGCAGGTTGGCCAGGAAGCTGGTGCCGCCGCGGCCCGAGCCGGCGTCCAGGATCCGGTCGTCCGGGCCGAGCTCGCCGAGCTGGTCCAGCAGGTACTCGGCCTGGGCGCCCTCCAGCCGGTGCAGCTCCTTGATGATCCGCTCCTCGCGGCCGGCCTCGTCGCCGTCGAGGACGGACCAGTCCACCTCACCGATGCCGTAGTGGTGGTGGAACGTACCACTGACCTCACCCAGCCGGATGTTGACCGGGGCCTTCTCCTGGTTCCAGTAATCCGCCACCGACTGCTGGTACTTGGTGGCCAGCACGTCGCTGCCGGTGGAGCTGTCGAGCATGGTCATGGTCGTCTCCCTAGGGTTGGTTGTAACGGGGGCTGCTGGCGTGCCACTCCTTGTTGCCGCCGAGCCAGGCCCACAGCGCGCCCAGGTAGCGGGTCAGCACCGGACCGCCGGTGAGGCTGAGCTCGGCCGCGGAGGCCTCGAAGGAGCGCACGAGTTCGTTGTGCAGATCGGCGGCCCGCTGGAGCGCCTCGGCGCTGGAGCAGCCCGCCTCCGCCGCGATCACGATGGGCAGGTTGTACTCGACGCCCTGCGCGCCGCTCTCCTTGTGCGCCGAGTAGACGTCGTTGAGCACCACGGAGGCGAGGGCGGCCTGCAGGGTGGCTCGGCGGACCTCCGGGCTGCCGTAGACCTGGGCGGGGAGTTCGTAGCCGCCCATCGCGTCGACCAGGGCCAGGCAGGGCAGGAAGCTGTTCAACTGGCGGTTGGCCAGGTACTCCCAGACCGCCGGCAGGGTGCCCCCGATCCGCCAGCCCGCCTCGGCGTCCATGCCGAGGAAGAGGCCGGCGATCTCCTGCCGGAGTCGGTTCAGCTGCGCCCCGGTCGTGTACGGCGCGAGCCCCTGCACGGCCCGGCGCAGCGCGTTCCAGACCGGTTGCCGGTCCATCTCCCGCTGGTAGGCCTCGGCGTGGCCGCGGGGCAGCTGGGCCGGGTCGATCGCCGACTGGGCGAGCATCAGCTGTGGTCCGAGCCGCTCCGGGTGGTCGCCGCTGGCGGCCTCCTCGCAGAAGTAGTCGTCGACGGCGAACTCCGCCGCCATGCACCGGCCGGCGGCCAGCAGCCGGTCCGGGTCGTCGGTGTCGGGATGGGTCAGCATCAGCAGGCGCCCGTAGTCGGCCTGTCGGAACTTCTCCAACCTCCCGGCGTAGATGCCGACCTGCTCGGCCCAGCGGACCAGGCGGTCGTTCACCTCGCGGCCCAGCGCGGGATCGTCGCGCAGGTGCGGCGGGCAGTACAGCTCGGGCACGGAGCGCCGGCCGCCGCCGGCGGGCGTGGCGGTCACGGGCCGGCGCGGTGAGCCGATCCGGGCCGCCGAGGTGCCCAGCCCGGTCGGGCCGGTCGGGAAAGGGCGAGCGGCGGCTTCGAAGGCTGCCATCGGTCCTCCTGGAGGGGGGTCGGGTTCAGGACCGCGGGGCAGCGATGTCGACGTTCTCCAGGATGCCGACGGCGTCCTGCACCAGGATCGCCACCGAGTAGTAGGCGGTGACCAGGTAGCGGATGATCGCCTTGTCGTCGATGCCCATGAAGCGGACGTTCAGGCTGGGCTCGTACTCGTCGGGGATGCCGGTCTGGTGCAGCCCGATCACGCCCTGGTCGTCCTCGCCGGTGCGCATGGCGAGGATCGAGGAGGTGTGCCCGTCGGTGATCGGGATCTTGCCGCACGGGAAGATCGGCACGCCGCGCCAGGCGGGCACCCGGTGGCCGTCGACCTCGGTGGCGTCGGGGTAGAGGCCGCGCTTGGTGCACTCGCGGAAGAACGCCGAGATCGCCTTGGGGTGGGCGAGGAAGAGGTCGGTGCCGCGCCGCATCGACAGCAGCTCGTCCATGTCGTCCGGGGTCGGCGGGCCGGACCAGGTGTTGATCCGCTGGTCGTAGTCGGCGTTGTGGAGCAGCCCGAAGTCCCGGTTGTTCAGCAGCTCCCACTCCTGCCGTTCGCGGATCTCCTGGACGGTCAGCCGGAGCTGCTCCTCCAGCTGGTTCATCGGGTCGTTGTAGAGGTCGGCGACCCGTGAGTGCATCCGGAGCACGGTCTGGGTGAGCGACAACTCGTACTCGCGGGGCGCGAGGTCGTAGTCGACGAAGGAGCCGGGGATCTCCGCCTCGCCCTCGTGGCCGGCGGCGACCGCGACCTCCACCTCGCCCTTGGAGTTCACCTTGCGGGAGCTGTTGGCGAGGAACCTGCCGATGTGCTCGCGCAGCCCGTCGGAGCGCTGGAACAGGTCGAGGAAGGCGGTCCAGGGCAGCACCATCAGCGTTCCGGCGGTGGCCGCCCGGGCGGTGGCGGACCAGCGCGGCTCGCTCTGCAACAGGGCCTCGTCGCCGAGGTGGTCGCCGTCGGCCAGCACGCCCAGGGTCTTCTCCTCGTCGCCGTACTTGCCGGTGGAGATCCGCTCGACCCGGCCGTGCGCGATGATGTAGACCTCCTCGACCGGACGGCCCCGCTGGACGATGACCTCGCCGCTGCGGAAGTCGCGGACCGTGAAGCGGTCGGCCAGCTCGGCGAGCAGGGTGTCGTCGTGAAAGCCGCGCAGCACCGGGATCTCGCGCAGCGTCCCGGGGATGATCCGCACGTTGTCCGCCCCGGCCTGGACGAAGCCGACCCGACCGCGCCCGACGGCCAGCGAGAGCCGGCGGTTGACCCGGTAGGTGCCGCCGGACACCTGCGTCCAGGGGAGCTGTCGCAGCAGCCAGCGGGAGCTGATGCCGCGCATCTGCGGAGCGGACTTGGTGGTGGTGGTCAGGTTCCGCGCGGCGGCGGTGCTCAGGCTGAGCCGGGCGAGCGGTTCCAGGGTGGGGCCGGCGTCCGCTTCGGTCGTCATCGGGGAGCCTCCGGGAGGGATCGGGTGACGTGAATGATGAACATGCGCATGCCAAAGTGCGGGGCGCGACCCGGACGGGGCGGCGCCGTGCGGCAAGGGGTAGGGGTGGTGGTGGAGCGAGACGTTAGCAACGTCCGATGTGATTGGACATCAGTGCGAACTCAATGCGTCAATATCGGCACCGGGTAGCCTGTCTGATGATCGGCGCAGGTCGGATTGGCTGGCGGGGGGCCATGGTGCCCGCCGTAGCGGAAGGCATCGGTCCGCTAGTGCCGGGTCGGATGCCGTGCGAGATCGCGACGGGGTGGCTGGATCATGACGTGCTTCCAGCGTTCTCCCGACACGGACCCCTATGATGCGCCGCTCCCGTCGGGTGAACACGCCTTCACGGCGCGGGGCGCGGCGGCGGCCGACCTCGCCGTGCCCACCCTGCTGGCGCCCGGCCAGGGAGCCGCGGTTCCGCGGGGGCCGGGCTCTTCCACGGCGCGCTGCCGGTCGACGAGGAGCCGCGATCTCAGGCCTGGGCGTCGTCCTCCGCGGCGATGCCCAGGTCGCGCAGCTGGTGACGGGAGGAGACGCCCAGCTTGGGGAAGATCTTGTAGAGGTGGTAACCCACCGTCCGCGGGCTCAGGAAGAGTTGCGCGGCGATCTCCCGGTTGCTCATGCCGCGGGCCGCGAACCGGACGATCTGCGTCTCCCGGGCGGTGAGTTCGGCCATCGGCCCGGTCTCGGCCGCCTCGTCCTGCACCGCCTCGCCGGCCGCGCGCAGTTCGGCGCGGGTCCGCTCCGCCCACGGTTCGGCCCCCAGCGAGCGGAACCGGCCGAGCGCCGCGTGGAGTTGCTGGCGGGCCTCCTTGAGCCGGCGCTCCCGGCGCAGCCACTCGCCGTGCAGCAACTGGGTGCGCGCCGACTCGAAGGGCGAGAGGACCGTGCCGTCACCGGCCCGCCGGAAGTGCTCGCCGCGGTGGCCGCAGCTGTGCACCAGCGCCTGGCAGCGCTCCAGCATGGCGTGCAGCGTGGTGTCGTCGTCCCCCAGCGTCCAGGACTCCAACTGCTCCAGGGCCCACCGGGCGCGCCGCGTCTGGCCGGCCCGGACCGCGGCCTCCACCAGGTCGGGCAGCACGGCCAGCGACACCATGAAGTGCGAGGCGCTGGTCCCGGGCGTCACCACCTGCTCCAGGATCTCCACGGCGTCGTCCGCCCGGCCCTCGCCCAGCGCCAGCAGCCCCAGCGCCCAGTGCGCGATGGCGACCGCGGAGGCGATCCCGTGCGGCACCGCGACGCCGAGCGCCCGCTCGGCCAGCTCGCGGCAGGCGGCGCCCTCGCCCTTCATCGCGGCGATCCAGGCGAGCAGCACCCGCAGGTGGCAGGCGGCGCCCTGCTGGCCGGTCTCGTCCGCCAGCGCGAGCGCCTCGTTGCCGTTGGCCACCGCGCTCACCCAGTTGCCGCCACCGGCCTCCAGGGCCACCAGCGGCGGCAGTGACATCGGCAGGGTGCCCGCCGCGCCGCGGGTCCGCAGCAGCGCCACCGCGTCCTGCAGGGCGTGCGCGACCTCCTCCGACTCGCCGAGCAGGTACGGCAGCAGGGTGGGCGGCCAGATCCAGGGCTGCGGCTCCGGCGGGCGCAGCCAGGCCAGGGTGGCCTCCCGGGTGTGCTCGGCCTGCGGCTCGGGCAGCCGCAGGTCCCGCCGGGCCAGCGCGGCGAAGCGTTGCCCCAGGCGCTTGACCGGACCGTGCTCGGGCAGCTGGAGCAGACCGATCAGCCGGCCGATCTCGCCCAGCGCCGCCGCCTCGTCGGCGACCCAGGCCGAGCGGGCGGCCAGCACCAGCATCTCGCCGGCCAGTTCGGGCTCCAGCCCGCACAGCGCCCGGGCGCCGGCCACGAAGATGTGCCGGGCCTGGCTGGGCGAGCTGCTGGCGTGCACGATGAAGCCGCGCAGGCTGGCGGCCCGGGCGGTCAGCACGGCGTCGCCGGGCTGCTCCTGGACCCGGTCGAGCAGCGCGATGGCGTGGTTGCGCTGGCCGGCCTGCCAGGCGCTGTGTGCCGCGTCGGCCAGGTAGCGCAGCTGGTCGGCCCGGTTGGCGGTGAGCGCCGCCGCGCGTTCCAGGCCGATCACCGCGGTCGCCACCGCGCCGGTGCGGCGGGCCCGTTCGGCGGCCCGGGCGAGGTCGGCGGCCAGCGCGTCGTCGGTGGTGGGGCAGGCCTCGGCGAGGTGCCAGGTGCGGCGTTCGGGCTCGTCGGTGAGCACCCGGGCGAGCGCGCGGTGGGCGGACTGCCGTTCCAGGTAGCTCGCCGACTGGTAGACGGCCGAGCGGATCAGCGGATGTCGGAAGCGCAGGTCCCGGTCGTCCAGCCAGATCAGTTCGCCCCGCTCGGCGGCGGCCAGGTGCTCGGGGGTGGCACCGAGCAGGGCGCCGGCCGCGAGCAGGGTGCCGAGGTCGCTGGCGCCGTAGGCGGCGGCGAGCAGCAGCAGGGTCCGGGTCCGCGGTGGCAGGGTGCGCAGCCGGGCCTGGAAGGCCTGGCGCAGCCGCTGGCCGAGCGGCAGCCGGGCGGGCAGCGGCTGCTGTCCGCGCAGCTGTTCGGCGTTGAGCGAGCGCGGCAGCTCGACCAGGGCCAGCGGGTTGCCGGCCGCCTCGGCCAGCAGCCGGTTGGCGGTCTCGGCGGCCAGCGGCACCCCGCAGCGGGCCAGCAGCCGGCGGGACTCGGTCGCGTCGAGCGGACCCACCCGGAGCATCGGCAGGTCGGGGGCGGGGAACTCGGAGCCGGAGCCGTCCCGGTGGCCGAAGAGGATGGCGACGCTGTCCGCCTCCAGTCGGCGGGCGATGAAGATCAGGGCGTCCCGGGAGGCCGCGTCCAGCCACTGCACGTCGTCCGCCAGCACCAGGATGGTCCGGTGCTCGGCGGCCTCGGTCAGCAGGGTGAGCGCCGCCAGGGCGACCAGGAACCGGTCGGCGTTGGCCTCGCCGAGCCCGAACGCGCCGGCCAGCGCGGCGGCCTGCGGGCCGGGCAGGGTGTCCGTCCGGTCGAGCAGCCGGTGCAGCAGGCGGTGCAGCCCGGCGTACGGCAGTCCGGCCTCGCCCTCGACCCCGGTGCAGCGCAGCACCAGCAGGTCGGCCGAGGCGCTGCTGGCCGCCAGGTTGAGCAGCGTGGTCTTGCCGGTGCCCGCCTCCCCGCAGAGCACCAACGCCCCTCCCCGGCGCTGCCGGGCCTGGCCGAGCAATGAGCTCAGCCGTTCCCGGGCTTCGGTACGACCCTCCAGCACCCCGCCACTCTGGTCGATCATGATCGAATGTTATCAAGTGGTGGCAATACCATGACTGATCCGCTCAAAGAGCCTGTTCAATGGCGATCTGAGCGGGCGCTTCCGCTTCGCCCGTGACGGGGACCCCCAGTCGACGAACCAGTCATCTGTCAGATGCCCGCGACGTGCTCGTCCCGAAGACTTCATGGCGGTGACTGCCGGGGCCCGTCCAAACCCCCCCCTCCAGCGGGCCCGGCAGTCACCCACTGCGGGTGCGGACGACGACGATGGGGTCAGACATTGAAGTTCCCAACGGGCCAGGATGCTGCGGGACCGGAGAACGTCGACACCGCACCGCCGATCGCCGTGCTGGGTGCCATGTCCGTACGGGTCGGCGGCGAACCGCTGGAGCTCGGCCCGCCGCGCCAGCGCGCGGTGCTGGCGCTGCTCCTGATCAACGCCGGCCGGGTGGTCCCGGTCCCGACCATCGTCGGCCGGGTCTGGGGTGCCGCCCCGCCCGACTGCGTGAAGGCCACCCTGCAGTCCTACGTCTCGCGGCTGCGCAAGCTCCTGGTCGGGCACGTCTTCGCGGACGGCTCGCGGGTGGAGCTGCGCTACCAGGCCCCCGGCTACCTGCTGGCGGTCAGCCACGAGCGGGTCGACGCCCGGGTGTTCGAGCGCGCGGTGGAGCGCGGCCGGCTGCTGGTCCGGGACGGCCACCACGGCGAGGCGATCAAGGCGCTGACCACCGCGCTGCGGATGTGGAAGGGCACGCCCTACGAGGACCTGGACGGCTACGGGTTCGCGGTCCAGGAGGCCGGCCGGCTGGAGGAGTTGCGGCTCAGCGCGGTCGAGGCCTGGGCGGACGCCGGCATGGCGCTCGGTCTCGCCCCCGACCTGCTGCACCCGCTGGAGCGGGAGACCAAGCAACACCCGTTGCGGGAGAGCCTGGTGGGGCAGCTGATGCGGGTGCAGTACCGGGTCGGCCGGCAGGCCGACGCGTTGCAGGTCTACGAGCGCACCCGCACCTCGCTCGCCGAGCGGCTCGGCGCGGACGTCAGCAAGGAGTTGCAGCGGCTGCACCAGGCGATCCTGCGGCACGACCCGGCGCTGGACGGCGCGGTGCCCGCGCTGGACGGGCCGGATCCCGGCCAGGGCGGCCGACCGGTGGTGGCCCGTCGACCCGACCGGTCGTGCGGTGAACTCGGCCGGCCGTGCCGGGAACGCGTCCGCCCGGCCGCCTTCGTCGGCCGCGACCTGGAACTGCGGCGGCTCACCACGGCCGCCGCCGGGGCGTTCCGCGGCTCCGGTCGCACGGCGCTGGTCACCGGAGAGGCCGGCCTCGGCAAGACCCGGCTGGTGCAGGAGCTCGCGCACGTCCTGGCGGACGAGGGCGTCGACCTGCTCCGGGCGAACTGTCCTTCGATCGCCGACACGCCGGACTACTGGCCGTGGATCCAGCTGCTGCGGCAGGTCCACGCCCGCTGGCCCGAGGTGGCGCTGGAGCTGCCGGCCCGGACCAGGCGGGCGCTGAGCCCGCTGCTGCCGGAACTCTGGCCGGACCGTGGCCCCGAACCGGAGCCCGCCGGCCCGGGCGGTGTGCACCAGCTCGCCGGCCGGGCCCGGTTCGACCTCCAGGACGCCGCGTGCCAGGTGCTGTTGCGGGCGGCGGCGCGGCGGCCGCTGGTGCTGGTGCTGGAGGACCTGCACTGCGCGGACGCCGCCTCGCTCGCCCTGCTCCGGCTGCTCACCAGCCAGTTGCCCACCGTGCCGCTGCTGCTGGTCGCCACTTGCCGGATGTTCCAGCTGGTCGACGATCCCGAGCTGCGCCGGACCCGGGCCACCGTGCTGGAGTCCACCGACGGGCAGGAGATCCGGCTGACCCCGCTCGACCCGACGGGCACCCGGGCGCTGGCCACGGCGACGCTGACCGACCAGCCGGAGCCCGGCCTGCTGCGCGCGCTGCACCGCAGGGCCGGCGGGAACCCGTACTTCCTCGCCCACCTGCTCGACCAGCTGGAACACGGCGCGCCCTGGACGGAGTTGGCGACCGGGGTGCCGGCGGATCTGCGCGAGGTGGTGCTGCAGCGGGTGGCCGGGCTGCCCGCCGGGATCGCCGCGGTGCTGGAGGCCTGCGCGGTGATCGGTTCCGGGCCGCGGGCGGCGGTCGAGGCGGTGGTGCGCCGGGACGGCGTGCCCGGCGAGGCGGTGCGCACCGCCGTCCGAGGCGGGCTGCTGCACGAGAGCCCGGACGGCCGGCTGCGGTTCGCGCAGCCGCTGGTCGAGGACACCATCCGGCACGAGCTCACCGCGGCCCGCTGCGCGGAGCTGCGCGGCCGGTTCAGCCAGGCCTCCGCGGGCCGGCCGGGGCTCACGGAGGAGAGCGGCGCGCTGGCGCACGGGCACGCGGCGTAGTCCCTGCGGGGGCGCGGTCCGGGCGCCCCGGACCGGTCCTCGGCGTCAGTCGACCCGGCCGTCGGGCCGGACCCGGGCCAGCACCGACCGCAGCCCGTCCGCCAGCCGGTCGGCCGCGGTCCGGTCCAGCACCAGCGGCGGCGTGATCACCAGGGCGCGCGGGTTGCCGCGCAGGATGATGCCGGCGTCCTCGCGCAGCGCGTCGGTGACCGGGAGCGTCCCGGTCGGCAGCGGGGCCCGGGTCCGCCGGTCGGCGACCAGCTCCACGGCCAGCAGCAGGCCCAGCTGCCGGACCTCGCCGACCACCGGCAGCTCGCGCAGCTCCGCCAGCCGGCCGGCCAGGTGGCCGCCGATCTCGACCGCGTTGGCCAACAGCCCCTCCCGCTCGATCAGGTCGAGGTTGGCCAGCGCGACGGCGCACGCGGTGGGGTGGCCGGTGTGGCAGAAGCCGCTCGGGAGGCCGGGCCCGCCGCCGACGGTGTCGGCCACCCGCTCGCTCGCCAGCACGGCGCCGTGCGGCAGGTAGCCGGAGGTGATGCCCTTGGCGGTGACCAGGATGTCCGGGGTCACCCCGAAGTGCTCGGCGGCGAACCAGCTGCCGGTCCGGCCGAAGGCGGTCACCACCTCGTCCAGGATCAGCAGGATGCCGTGGCGGCGCAGCAGTTCGGCGACCCGCGGCCAGTAGTCGGGCGGCGGGACGACCGCGCCGGCGCCGCCCATCACCGGTTCGCCGATCATGGCGGCGATCCGCTCCGGCCCGATCCGCTCGATGGTCTCGCGCAGCTCGCGCAGGCAGAACTCGGTGACGTCCGCACCGTCGTAGAGCTCCCGCCGGTACGGGTAGGGCGGGGTGAGGTGGTGGGTGTCCGGCCTGGTCGGGCCGAAACCCTCGTGGTAGACGGGCATTCCGGTGACGCTGCCGCTGCCGTGGTAGGCCAGCCGGCGGGAGAGGATCCAGGTGCGCCCGGACTCGCCCCGGCGGTGGTGGAAGTAGCGGGCCATCCGCAGCGCGACCTCGTTGCCCTCCGCGCCGCCGCTGGTGAAGTACACCCGCGCCAGTCCGTCGGGCGCCAGGGCGGCCAGCCGGTGGGCCAGTTCGGGGGCCCGGTCGTCACCGCCGGGCCCCCAGCGGCGGAGGCGTTCCAGTGTGGTCAGCTCGGTGGCCGCGGCGACCGCCAGCTCGCGCCGGCCGTGGCCGACCTGCATCAGCCCGAGCACCGCCGAACCGTCCAGGTACACCCGCCCGTTGATGTCCCGGACGTAGCAGCCCGACCCCTCCACCAGGATCACGCGGTCGGCGCGTGGGGTGGTGCGGCCGGCCCGTGGTAACCGGGTGCGGGAAACGGAAGAGGTCGAGGTCATGGAAGCACTCCTTCGCTGCCGCCCTCGCGGTGTGACAGAGCGAGCGGCTGCCGCGCCGGACGCCCCCCTTGCCCGCAAGTCTGGCCGCTCCGGCTTGCCGGCCACTGGCATGGAGGGTGGGCCGGGCGCCCAGCGACCCGCAAGGCGGTGCGTCGCCGGGCCGCTCCGGAGCACGACGTCGGGGGGCGTTCCAGGTGCCGGCGGGACACGGGGGCGGTCCCGCCGGCATCGCGACCAGCATCTCAGCCCGGACTTGACGATCCGCTTGTCGGCGGCGGGTGGACCGGTCCGCCGGCGTCAAGCGAGTCGCAAGGGGTGTGTGCTAACCAGGGTGCCTCAGGAGGCGGTGGCCTCCGGGGTGGGGCTGTGCGTGCGGTCGGCGAAGTCGTGCACCGCCCGGGAGCGCAGGGCGCGGTGCAGGCGCAGCAGTTGGCGGATCTCCCGGTGGACGGTGGACTCGCCGGAGTCGACGTCCGGCAGCAGGTCCTGGTCGACCTCCGCGTGCAGCTTGGGCGCACCCGCCATCGAGTCCCGTCGGGTGACCTCGATCCAGCAGGCGATGGCGACCAGCCGGCCGCTTCGCCCGCCGCCGGCCCCCGGCGCCTGGCCGGCGGCCTTCGCCAGCAACTCCGGAGAGGCCCAGCCGTCGTGGAGGTAGGAGATGCTGTCGCGGATGTCGATGACCCGCTGGTGCAGCTGCTCCCAGGAGTTGCCGACGTCCACCAGGTCGGCGATCCGCGAGCGCGGCTCGATCAGCACGAGGTCCGGCGTGGCCCGGCGCAGCAGCAGCCACATGCCGTAGAGCCGCTGCCTGCGGTAGCGGTACAGCGCCGACTTGCGCAGCGGTTCGATCGCGGCCAGCGAGCAGCCGAGCGCGACCAGCACGAAGCGGGCGAAGGAGAACCAGAACTCGGCCAGGGTGAAGACCTCCGGCGCGTTCGGGGTGAACCAGCGGACGCCACGCACCACCAGGTAGGGCAGCTCGCAGGAGGCGCCGACGGCGAGCGCCAGCAGGCTCAGCCGCAGCACCGGGCTGCGCATGGTGACACCGTGTCGCCAGAACAGCGCGGCCGCGCCGACCGCGGTGATCGCGCCGTACGCCGTCCAGACGACCGCGTAGCCGATCCACGGACCGCGGGCCTGCGCACCGTAGCGTTCGGCCACCGGCGTGACGGCGAAGAAGACCACCGCGAGCGCGAACATCGTCGCCGCGCACACCTCCGGGGCACGGCGCAGCCAGGCCGGCGCCCGGCCGCCACCGCTGTGCAGCGCGACCGCGAACCGCCAGACGGTGGCGAAGTCGATGGTGGCCACCAGGGCGACGGCGAGCTCGTCGGCCTTGGGGATCCCGGTCGTCCGGTCGACCCAGGCGCCCACCGGGGCCTGGATCGCCAGCGAACCGCCGCCCTGCACCAACAGCACGGTCCACATGGGGCGTTGGGCCGGGCGACGAAGGGCTGGCAGCCGCAGCACCAGCACGGTCCACACGACCGCCAGGATGACGCCACGGAAACCCTCCACCCAACCGGGCACGTCATGCACCGATGACCCCCAACAGTTCCTCCGCCCGGCGCTCCACCGCGCTCACCCGCCTGGGCCGTTGCTGGCCCGCGATCTTCAGAACCATGGTCGCGAAGGCCTCGGCGAGCTCCTCCTCGGTGCCGTTGCACGCGGCGCGCGGGCCGAAGCCGGCGGCGGTCGGCCCCTCCTGGTCCGTCGGGCTCCGCAGCTCCGCCGGGGTGGTGCCGTGACCGGCCAGCAGGTGGCAGATCTCGTGCAGCACGATGTGGTCCCGGTGGTAGCCCACCGCGGACGACCGGTACAGGATGTGGTCGCCCGTCCCGTCGTCGAACCACATCCCGAAGGGCAGGCCGGGCAGTTCGACCGGGTGCAGCGACAGCGAGCGGCCGCGGTTGCCGGCCAGCGCCGCGCAGAGCGCCTCGACGTCCCACGGCCGGGGTATCTCGGGCAGCCGCGCCACCAACTTCTCGGCGATCGCCCGCACATGCCTGCTGCTCAAGACCTCAGCCCTTCCTGGCGTCTCGGGGCACCGCCGACTCATCGGCCCTCGATCGGTTCACCGGACACGCCTCTGCGGTCGGCCGGGCCCGCCGCGCGCGGTCCGTCCTGCTTGTGCTCCCGGACGATCCGCACCGCGGCCTCGATCGCCGCCAGTTCGGCGGGCTGCAGCGAGGCGAAGCGGAAGGCCAGCGTCTCCTGCAGGTGGTGCGCACCGGCCGGGGGCGGGGTGTCGACCGCCGGCACGAAGCGCGACGGGGGCAGTCCGAAGAACCGGGCGAGCATCTCCCTGGTCCGGTCGGTGATGTTGGTCGCGTCGCCGGTCAGGATGTTGTGGACGTGGCCGTGCGAGATCTTGGCGCCGCCGTTGGCGTCGCGGATGTGCTGGGCGAGCCGACGGACCGAAGGGACCTTGCCCCGGCCGTACTTCTCCTCCAGCAGTGCCAGCACCGTGCGGGCCAGCCAGACCCCTGACGTGTCACCGGATCCGATCGCGCCCATGGTAATGGCGGCCTCCCCCCAGCCTCTGACGGTCAATTTAACTGTACATGTCGATGTATGCGGAGCGTAAGCCGCATATCAGTAAAGCGTGAGTATGCTTATCAGCGTTCTGACGGCATGTCACCTGGGGGAGAGCGGATTCGTGGACGATTCCCGACAGGCCATCCGCGCCGCACGGTGGTTCGACGGCGAGAGCGTGCGTACCGGTCCGGTCCTGGTCCTGGTCGACGCCGGCCGGATCACCGACGTCGACACCAGCGGCGCCACGGCACCCGAAGGCGTGGCACTCACCGACCTCGGCGACGTCACCCTGCTGCCGGGCCTGGTGGACGCGCACAGCCACCTGGTCTTCGACCCGGACGGCAAGGCCGAGCAGCAGCTGCTCCACGACGACGATGCCACCGTGCTGGCCCGGATGCGCGAGCACGCCGCCCGCGCGCTGCGGGCCGGCATCACCACCGTCCGCGACCTCGGCGACCGCGGTTACCTCTCGCTGCGCCTGCGCGCGGAGTACGAGGCCGGGGCGCTCGGCCCGCACCTCGTGCTGGCCGGCCCGCCGATCACCCGGACCGGCGGCCACTGCTGGTACCTCGGCGGCGAGGCGGACGGCGCGGAGGCGGCCGTCGCCGCGGTCGCCAAACGGGCCGAGCGCGGCACCGACCTGGTCAAGATCATGGCCACCGGCGGCATGTCCACCCCCGGCTCCAACCCCCGCGGCACCCAGTACGACCTGGCGGAGTTGCGGGCCGTCACCCGGGCCGCGCACGCTCTCGGCCTCCCCGTCACCGCGCACGCGCACGCCGCCGCGGGCGTCGCCGACGCCGTCGCCGCCGGGGTCGACGGCGTCGAGCACTGCACCTTCATGACCGAGTCCGGCCTGCCACGCCTGGACCCCCGGACCGCCGAGGCGATGGCCGCCGCCCGCACCTTCGTCGGTTGCACCGTGATCAGGCCGCGCGCGGGGCTGCCGGACGAGGTGCTGCGGACCATCGAGCCCTACTGGGAGAACCAGGCCCGGCTGCACCGCCTCGGTGTGCCGGTGATCTGCTGCACCGACGCCGGGATCGGCCCGCACAAGCCGCACGACGTGCTCATCGGCGACCTGGTCCACTTCGCCTCCCAGGTCACCGGCAGCCTCGGGGCGCTCACCTCGGTCACCTCGCTCGCCGCCGAGGCCTGCGGGCTGACCGGTCGCAAGGGCCGGATCGCCGCCGGCCACGACGCCGACCTGCTCGCGGTGGCGGGCAACCCGGCGTACGACATCCGCGCGCTGGCGGACGTTCGCGCGGTCTACCGGGCTGGCAGGCCGGTCCTCGGGCGGTAACCTGTCGCCGTGCGTCACGGGGGTGGCGCGCACGGGGGAGGGGTTGCCATGAACGGTAGTGCCGACAGTTACCTCGTCACCGCGGCCATCGTGGCTCTGATCATCGTCCGTCAGCTCAAGGTCAGACCGCTGCGCGAGGACACTCCGGTCGTGCTGCTGGGCATCCTGACGGTGCTCGGGGTGGCCGGGCTGGTCTTCGGCGTGACGTCGGTGACGAAGCTGCACCCGGTGGCCGGGGGAGCCGTCGCGCTGCTGCTGCTGAGCCTGCTGATCGCCGTCGGGTTCGGAGTGGTCCGGGCGATGACGGTCCGGGTCTGGCGCGAGCCGGACGGCACCGCGCTGCGCCAGGGGACACCGCTGACCACCGCGCTGTGGGTGGCGGCGATCCTGGTGCACTTCGCGCTGGACGCCTGGATCGACCACGTCGACCGGGGCGGCATGCTCGGGCCGGCGACCGTCTACCTGTACATCGCGCTGACGCTGGGCGCCCAGGGCGTGGTGCTCCGCCGGCGCCTCCCCGGGACCGCGCCGGCCCTGGCGCGGTAGCGGAGGACACTGTGAAGATCTTCATCTCCTCCGACATGGAGGGCGCCGCGGGGGTCGTCGACTGGGACCAGTGCCGGTCGACGGGCGCCGAGTACGGCCACTACCGCGGGCTGCTCCAGGCCGAGGTGAACGCCGCCATCGAGGGCGCCGCCGCCGGCGGCGCGACCGGGTTCCTGGTCAACGACTCGCACGGGGCGATGGCCAACCTGCGCCCGGAGGCGCTCGCCGGCCGGGCCCGCTACCTGTCCGGACGGCACAAGCCGCTCTACATGATGCAGGGTCTGGACGCCTCGTTCGACGGGGTCTTCCTGGTCTCCTACCACGGCTCGATGGCCGGCCCCGCCTCGACCCTGTCGCACACCTACAACCCGCGGGCGATCGCCGAGGTCCGGCTGAACGGCACGCCCGCGGGGGAGGCGGCGATCAACGCGCTGGTCGCGCTCGGGCACCGGGTCCCGGTGCTGCTGATCACCGGCGACGACGTGACGGCCGGTGAGATCGCGCCGTTCTGCCCCAGCGTCCGCAGCGCGGTGGTGAAGACCTCGGTCTCCCGGTTCGCGGCGGACAGCCTCCACCCCGAGGCGGCCCGGGAGCTGATCCGGGAACGGGCCCACGCCGCGGTGCGCGGGCTGGCCGAGGCCGGCCCGGCCGCGACCGTACTGCCCACGATCGAGCTGCCCGCCACGCTGACCGTCCGGTTCCGCAACGCCGACCTCGCCGAGCAGGCCACCTGGATCACCGGCGTGGTCCGCAGCGACGAGCTGACCGTGCGGATCACCGACCGGGACCCGATCCGGCTCTACCGCGCGTTCGTCACCGTGGTGCTGCTCACCCGCGGGATCGCCGAGTGACCGTCCCCCTCGGGGCGCGGCCCGGTGCCGAACTCGGCCACCGCCTCGGCCACGATCGCGTCCAGCCGGGCGTGGTGGGCGCCGCGCCAGTAGACCTGGGCGCAGTCGACGCACTGCGCGAAGGTGTCGTACGAGCGCTCGGTGCCGTCCCGGAGCCGCTCCTGCACCGCCTCCTTGGCGGCCTCGCGCAGCGTCCCGTTGCAGGCCGTGCACCTGGTCCAGGGGGCGAGCGGCGGCGCGAACCGGGAGAGCACGTCCCGTAGCTGGTCGGCCGGGCGGTGGCTGTAGATGTAGGCGCCGGCCCAGATCTCCCGGCGGCGCAGCAGCCCCCGGTCGCGCGAGAGCAGCACCCGCCGCTCGGCGGCCGAGCGGGCGGCCAGCGCGGCGTCGCCGATGTCCGGGTTCTCGTAGGCGGCGTCGATGCCCAGCAGCCGCAGCCGGCGGGCCAGCGTCCCGAGGTGCACGTCGAGCAGGTAGCGGGCCGGGCCGGCCAGCCGCTGCGGGCGCGGCACGCCGTGCACCGCGATCTCCTCGCCGGCCCCGGGGACGTGCGAGACGGGCACCGGTCGGCCGTCCGCGAGCAGCGCGCCGACCTCGGTGAGCGGAACCCCGAGGGACTCCACCAGATGGCCGAGCGTCGAGGCGCCGTCGGTCCGTACCGCCGACCGCCCGGCCCGGCGCGCCGCGGGGACGAAGAGGTGCAGCTCAGGGGCGAAGCTGAGGCGGATCTCAGGTCTGTCCACTCTCTCCACGCGGCCAGCATGCCAGCCGGGCGCGGCCGGTCGCCAACGCTTTCCGCGCTCAGCCGCCGGCGCCCGGGCGGGGACGTCCGCCGAGCTTGCCCGCCCGACCCCACGCCCAGCGCAGCAGCGCCGCCGCCAGCAGCAGGCTGAAGGCCACCGCCTTACCGAGCGGGGCCGCCGTCGGGCCGTGCAGCGCGGCCACGAACGGCAGGGTCAGCGCCGCCACCGCCACCAGCGGGCCGGCCGCGTACCAGGCGGCGAAGACCAGTGGGCCGGTGCCGCCGCCGGCCCCCTGCGCCGGTGAGATCAGCAGGTCCTGGCGCAGCACGCCGCGGCAGGCGTTCACCAGCCCGGCCCCGACCAGCGCCGGTACCGCGGCGGGTGCCAGCCAGGCCGCCGGGCCACCGCCGTTCAGCACCGCCAGCACCGCGCCGGCCAGCGCCGGCAGCGTGCCGAGCACGGTCGGCACGATCGCGTGCCGCAGCATCAGCCCGGGCACCGGGTACGGCGACCAGGAGGCCCGGCGGATGTCGTCGGTCTCGATCCGGGCCGGCTCCAGCAACTGGGCGACCGCCAGATAGCCGAAGACCAGGGCCGCGGCCGTGGCCAGCAGCGCCGCACCGCCGCTCAGCCCGTGCACGAGGTCCGCGCAGAGCAGCGCCGGCACGGCCAGCACCACCGCGCGGCCCAGCCGTCCGGGAGAGCGCAGCAGCGCCAGGGCGTCCCGCCAGGGCACCACCAGCCAGGCCCGGCGCGGCGCGGGCAGCCGGACCCGGCGCTGCCGGGTGCCGCCCGAGGCGCTGGTCACCGTCAGTCGCGCGGCCCGCAGCTCGACCGTGCGCAGCGCGGCCAGCACCCCGGCCGCCGCCCGGGCACGGGCGCGCAGCCGGTGCAGTGAGACGGTCGCGGCGGCCCGGTCGGCGAGCACCAGGCAGGCGACGGTGGGCACCACCAGCAGCCCGGCCGCCAGCCAGCCGCCGGGCACGGCGGCCCGGGTCGGCGCCAGCGCGGCGATCCCGGCCCAGCCCCACGGACCCGACCACAGCTCGACCCGCTCCAGCCAGCGCACCGGATGTCCGGCTGCGGCGAGGGCGCTCTGCGTACCGAGCGCCAGCACCAGCAGCGTCAGGCACGGGGTGAGCCGCCGCACCCAGCCGGCGGCCCGGTCACTGCGCTCCACCAGCAACCCGGCGCAGGTGGCCAGCAGTGGCAGGCAGACGCCGCCGACCAGGCACCAGCCGAGCGCGGCGGGCAGCCCGACCCCGGCCGTCAGGCCCAGCGCGACCATGCCCCCGCAGGCCGTCACCAGGCCGGGGAAGACCGCCAGCGCGCAGGAGAGCCAGAACCAGGGCCGCAGCACCGGGCGCGGGCGGACCGGGTGGGCGAGCAGCCAGTCGGCGGTCGCCCGGGGCGGCACGACCGGGCCGCGCCACAGGCCGTCACGGACCACCAGCAGCACGGTGGCCAGCCCGAGCGCGGCGATCCCGCTGGGCATCGCGGCGAGCAGGACGCTGCCGTGCCGGGTGTAGTCGGCGCCCATCGAGGCCTGCAGGAACAGGCCGAGGCTGGGCACGGCGCCCCAGACGACCAGGACGAGCAGCGTGCAGTAGATCGCGAAGGCGGCCTGCTTGGCGCGCTGCCGGCGGTGCGGGGCGCGCAGGGCACGGAGCAGGGCGAGGGCCTCGTCGGTCCAGTCGTCCTCGGCGGACCACTCGGCGGGGGCTTCCCGCTCGCTCTCGACGGCGGTGTCGCTCACCGGTTGCCCGCCTCCGCCGGCTCTCCCAGGACCTTGCCGGGCGTCCCCTGCTCCAGGATCCGGCCGTCCTCCAGCACCACCACCCGGTCGGCCACCTCCCGGGCCAGGTCGCCGTGGTGGGTGACCAGCAGCACCGCCACGCCGTCCGCCAGCTCGGCCCGGAGCAGGTCCGCGAGCCGGCGACGTGCCTCCGGGTCGAGGCGCTGCTCGGGCTCGTCCAGCAGCAGGAGGTCGCGCGGCCGGACCAGCGCGCAGGCCAGCAGCAGCGCCTGCAGCTGCCCGGAGGAGAGCGCCGACGGCAGCGCGTCGGCCCGCTCGGCGAGCATCCGGTCGACCAGCACCTGCTCGACCCACTCCCGGGCGTCGGCGACCCCGTGGGCGACGGCGACCAGCAGCAGGTGCTCGCGCACGGTGAGGTCGGGGTAGCAGGCGACGGTGTCGCCGACCACGGCGACCCGGGCGCGGATCCGCGGGTCGTTCTCGTCCATCGGCAGCCCGTCGAAGCGGACCGTGCCCTTGGTCGGCAGGTCGCGCCCGGCCGCGATCCGCAGCAGCGTCGACTTGCCGGATCCGTTGTGGCCGAGCAGCGCGACGCACTCGCCGGCGGCCAGCGCCAGGTCGACCGGGTGCAGCACCTCCCGTTCGCCGTACGAGCGGCTCACCCCGGTCAGCTGCAGCAGCGCCTTCGGCGCGGATTTCTCGGGCATCTGAACCGGACCTCTCGACGTGTGGGACCGCCCACCCTAGCGACCGTCCCCACGGTGCCGGTAAACCGGTGGCGTTGAGCGGTGGCCGCTGCTTCGATGCCCCGGATGACCACCGACGCTGATGACCAGCTCCTCGCCCGGATCGAGCGCTACTACGACGCCGTCCCCCGCTCCGCCGCCCGGGCCGAGGACTTCGGGCCGCTCACCCTCTTCGTCCGCGAGGGCGCGGGCCGGCCCTACTACGCCCGCCCGACCCTCGGGCCCGTGGCCGCCACGGTGACCGCCGCCGACGTCGCCCGGGTCCGGGCCCGGCAGCGCGAGCTGGGTCTCCCGGAGGCCTTCGAGTGGGTCGCCGAGACCGCCCCCGCGCTGCGCGCCGCCGTCGAGCGGAGCGGACTCGTGGTGCACGAGCACCCGTTGCAGGTCCTCGACCCCACGACGCCGCTCCCCACGCTCCCCAGCTCCCCGGTCCGGCTGCTCGGAGCGGACGACCCGCTGCTGCCCAGCGCGCTGGCCGTCCCGCAGCTCGCCTTCCGCGCTCCCGGCACCGATCTCGGCGCGGCCGGCCCGGCCGAACTGGCGGCGCTCCTGCTCGACCACGCCGAGGACGGCTCGGTGGCCCGGATGGCCACGCGCATCCGGGTCGGCCTGAGCCACGTCGCCGCCGCCTGCTCCGACGGGGTCGCCCTCTCCTCGGGCTGGCACCAGCCGGTCGGCACGGTCAGCGAGATCGTCGGCCTCGGCACCCTCCCGGCCGCCCGCCGCCGCGGCCTGGGCCTCGCCGTCACGGCTGCCCTGGCCGCCGACGCCCGCGCCCGCGGCGCCGGCACCGTCTTCCTCACCGCCTCGGACGCCGCCGTAGCCCGCATCTACGCCCGCGCCGGCTTCCGCCACGTCGCCACCGCCCTGATCGCGGAACCCGCTGGGTAGGGCGCGTGGGGTCCGACCCAGCGTCAGCCGCGTCGGGGCGACGTCGGCGGGTCAGGACCGGGGTCGGGGCGGCCCGTCGAGGAGCACCGCGATGCCGTCGAGGAGGCGCTGCAAGCCGAACTCGAACAGCTCGTCCAGGTCGAGGTCGTACCCGGCCGTGACGAGCCGCTCGAACGTCGGGAACCGACCGGGGACCAGGATTTCCTGGAGCGCCGGCTCCTGCGCGTCCAGCCATTGCTCGTTGTCCAGGCCGCTGAGTGCCTCCGCCTCCGCCTCCAGCTCGACGTTGACGGCGGTGCCGCGGATGTAGTTGAACAACGTGAGGTGCGCGGTGAAGACCGTCGGGAGATCGAGACCTTGGCCGTCCAGGGCGGCGAGCGTCCACTCGGTGAAGGGCACCGCGTTGGCGACCGGTTGCGGCCGGGTCACCGACAGAGCCGGTGCGAGCCACGGGTGACGGCGGAACATTCCCCACAGCATCCGGGCGGCGAGCGTGAGCCGGTCCCGCCAGCCCTCCGGCGGGTCGGCGGGGAACGTCCACCGGGAGAACGCCGCTTCCATCATCCGCGTCAGCAGGTGGTCCTTGTCGGCCACGTGCCGGTACAGCGACATGGTCGCCACCCCGAGTTCGGCGGCGACCCGGCGCATCGAGACCGCGGCCAGCCCTTCCGTGTCGGCGACCGCGGTGGCAGCGGTGACGATCCGTTCGAGTGTGAGGGCCTCGTCCGAGGCTCCCTTCCGGCGGGCGGGCACCGCCGTGCCGGAGGGGGCGCCCGGGCGCGTCGCGGCCGGGAGGCCGGTGCGTGCCGGCCGGCTGCCGGTCTCGACGACCGTGCCGACGCCCGGGACCGCGCGAACCAGGCCCTCGTGACGGAGTTCGGTGAGCACCCTGGTCGCGGTCGCCATGGCCACGCCCCAGTGCCGGGTGATCTCGCGGGTCGAGGGCACCCGGTCGCCCGGCGCCAGTTCGCCCGCCTCGATCCGCCGCCGCAGTTCGGCGACGATCTCGCCGTAGCGCGGCGCTCCCTGTTGGCCCACGGCTCCCCTCCGCACTAGTGCACCTGGATGCGCACCACCCTAGTCGTCACGTCGGGGAAGTGCCCCCACCGGTGCCGGGTCGAACGGACGCGACCCTCACAGCACTAGTGCACTGCGCGTCAATATCCCTTGTCCAGATGCTACTTCGAGACTTGCAAGCTCAATGCGTACGCCGTACATTCGGCCTCATGCGGAACACCGACATACTCATCTCCGGCGCCGGCGTCGCCGGTCCCGCGTTGGCATACTGGCTGCGCGAGGCGGGCTTCACCGCCACCGTCGTCGAGCGCGCCCCGGCGCCCCGGCCGGGCGGCCAGACCGTGGACCTGCGCGGCGCCGGTCGCACCGTGATCACGCGGATGGGCCTGATGGACCAGGCACGGGCGGCGAGCGTCGACCAGCGTGGCCTCGCCTTCGTCAACAGCTCCGGCCGCATCACCGCTCGGATGCCGGTGGACGGTTTCGGCGGCGAGGGAATCGTCTCCGAGATCGAGATTCTCCGCGGTGACCTCGGACACCTGCTGTACGAAGCCTCCCTGCCGGACACCGAGTACCTGTTCGACGACACCGTCACCGGGCTCGCCCAGGACGACGACGGAGTCACCGTCACCTTCGAGAAGGCCGACCCGCGTCGCTTCGGGCTGGTCGTGGGCGCGGACGGGCTGCACTCCGTGGTGCGGGCACTGGCCTTCGGCCCGGAGACGGACCACGTCCGCCCGCTGGACGTCCACACCGCGTGGTTCACCGCCACCGAGGACATGGACCTCGACGGCTGGTACCAGATGTTCAACCTGCCCGGCGGGCTCGTCGCGTCGGCTCGGCCGGGCCGTCTGCCCGGTGAGATCAAGGCCGGCCTCAGCTTCCGGTCGGGGCCGATCGGCTACGACCGCCGCGACACCGCCGCGCAGCAGGACATCGTGGCCCGACGCTTCGCCGGTGCCGGATGGGAGGTGCCGCGGCTGCTGCGGGCGATGCGCACCGCGTCCGACTTCTTCTTCGACTCCATGGGCCAGGTGCGCCTCGACCACTGGTCCCGCGGCCGGGTGGCGCTCCTGGGCGACGCCGGATACTGCGCCACGCCGCTCACCGGCCTGGGAACCAGCCTGGCCCTGGTCGGCGCCTACGTGCTGGCCGGTGAACTCGCCACCGCCGACGGCGACCACCGCGTCGCCTTCCGGAACTACGACCAGGTCATGCGCCCCTACGTCCGGCAGGCCCAGCAGCTGCCACCCGGCGGCGCCTCGGGATACGCGCCCTCCAGCGCGCTCGCCATCCGCCTGCGGGACCTCTCGACGCGGTCGATGAACCGCTGGCCGGTGCGGAACCTGCTCGCCGCGCAGTTCGCCAAAGCCGGAGACATCACGCTGCCCGAGTACGACCACGCGGCTCTCCGCTAGCACGCGGGTCGCGGCCAGGGTCACCTCAACCCGTCACCGCCGAGGACCGGCCGGGCGGCCGGCGCGGGGGCGGGCGGCCGTGAAGCGGAGTGCGCCGGAGCCGTCCGCCTCCGTACGGGTGAATCGCCGCGTGCTGCATTGCTTCGTCTGCGAATGGGCTGAAGGATCGCTGGCTGTTCGACCACTCGCTCAGCCGTTCAGTACATCAGCCTTCAGCACGAGAGAAGAGGACCCAGATGACCCCTCCGAAGAAGCGGCCGGCACCGGGCAAGCCCGTGGGCAACGAAGCGAAGGCGCTCTACCAGGCCATGATCGGCGCGGCCGGGCCGGGGGCCACCGGCTGGACCGGCCCGCTCCAGGTCACGGCGAAGACCGGCGAGCCGGATGAGGTGCTGATCCTCGGCGGCGGCGTGGCCGGCCTGACCGCGGCGCTGGAGCTGAGCCGGCTCGGCTACGCCTGCACCGTGCTGGAGGCGCAGAACCGGGTCGGCGGACGCAACCGCACCGCGCGCAAGGACGACGAACTCTACGAGTTGGACGAGAAGACCGGCCGGCCCGTCCTGACCCACAAGTGCGCCTTCGACGACAAGCTCTACCTCAACCTCGGCCCCGGCCGCATCCCCTACCATCACCGACGGGTGCTCAAGTACTGCCGTGACTTCAAGGTCGCGCTGGAGCCGTACGTCATGGAGACCACGGCGAACCTGGTCCGCCCGCCGCACACCACCAAGCCGTGGCCCAACCGGCGGGTGGCCAACGACGTCCGAGGCCACCTCGCGGCCCGGATCGCCCAGGAGCTGGTGGAGAAGGACGCCTTCACCGGTGAACTGCTGGACCTACTCCGGGTGTTCGGCGCGCTGGACGAGGGCCACAAGTACCGCGGCTCGACCCGGTCCGGCTACCTCGGCTCGCCCGTCGTCGAGGACTGGCCCACCCCCGCCCCGCCGCTGCCCTTCGAGGACCTGGTCAACTCGGGCTACTGGAAGGCCCGTTTCTACCAGCCGGTGGACTACCTCTGGCAGGCCACCATGTTCCAGCCGGTCGGCGGGATGGACAAGATCGTCGACGCGCTGGCCCGCGAGGCGAAGAAGGCCGGTGCGAAGATCAAGCTCGGAGCCGTGGTCACCGGGATCGAGATCGACCCGGACGGCGTCGGCGGGGTCAGGGTCAGCTACCGCCAGAACGAGAAGGACCACCACGCGACGCCCCTCTATTGCGTGAGCAACATCCCGATCCCGGTCCTCAAGGGCATCAAACGCTCGGGCTTCTCCAAGGAGTTCGAGGCCGCGCTCAAGGTGGTGGAGTTCGAGAAGACCTGCAAGGTGGGCTGGCAGGCCAACCGGCGCTTCTGGGAGGGAGATCTCGACCAGGCCGGCGACAGCGAGGGCATCTACGGCGGGATCAGCTGGACCGGTCACAACATCACCCAACTCTGGTACCCCTCCAACGACTTCTTCTCCGACAAGGGCACCCTGACCGGCGCCTACAACTTCGCCGAAGCCGCCGATGACCTCGGCAAGATGACCCCGAAGAAGCGCCTGGAGCTGGCCCGCAAGGGTGCCATCGAACTGCACCCGGAGTTCGAGGACAGGAAGCTGGTGCCCGACGACAAGGGCGTCACCATCGCCTGGCACAAGGTTCCCTTCCAGCTGGGCGGTTGGGCGGACTGGAAGCCCAAGGAGCCGAGCCACCTCAAGGCCTACAAGCAGCTCCTCCAGCCCGAGGGCCTGGACGAGTGCTTCTACGTCACCGGAGACCAGGTCTCCCCGCTCCCGGGCTGGCAGGAGGGTGCCATGATGTCCGCCCACTACGTGGCCCAGCAGATCTGCGGCATCATGCCCGTCTCGGTCCCCGAGGTGGTCGCGGTGCCGGACTCGGTCGCGCTGACCCAGGGTCTGCACTGACGCACCCGCCCGCGGCCCCCGGGAGACGCCCGACCTCCCGGGGGCCGCGGCCGTGCGTTCCGCCGCGCCAGCGGCAGGTCACCAGTGCGCCGGGCGGTCGAGGTGGGCCGGGAGGCTGGTGGTGGAGTCGCCCCGGGCGGCGTTCAGTTGGGCTTGGGTGAGGAAGACGGCGCCGGTGAGGTCGGCGCCGCGGAGGTCGGTGTCGCGGAGGTCGGCGCCGATCAGGTCGGCGTCGCGGAGGTCGGCGTTCCGCAGGTTGGCGGCGATCAGGTAGGTGCCGCGGAGGTTGGCGGCGCGGAGGTCGGCGCCCGCCAGCTCGGCGCCGATCAGGTCGGCGCCGCGGTGGTTCCGCTTCCTGCCGGGGACCTTGGCGCGGACGAGTTCGCTGGTCTCCAGGAGGAGGGCGTTGACCTCGGCACGGACGGTGGGCATGTCGAGGGTGGTGAGGGCCTCGGCGGCGGCGAGGGTCAGCCGGTTGACGCGGTCCAGGGCCTGGCGGAGCTCGGCGTGCAGGGGGGCGGCCGGCGGCAGCCCCAGCGCCTCGGTCAGGTACCAGAGCAGCTCGTGCAGTTGCCGCATGACCGGGAGGACCTGGAACATCTGCCGGGCCGACTTCGGGGCCCGTCGCCAGTCCTGGCCGCCGAAGGTGACCTGGGAGACCTTCTGGCCGGCGCCGAAGCAGTCGAAGACCGTGCAGCCGGTGAAGCCCTTGGCGCGCAGGTCGGTGTGGATGCCGCAGCGGAAGTCGGCCAGCAGGTTCCCGCAGGGCTTCCCGGCGTCCTTGTCGACCGCGAAGTCGGACGACTTGGCGAACGGCAGGGCGACGCAGCAGAGTGCGAAGCAGTTGGCGCAGTCGGCCCGCAACGCGGCGGACGACGGGGCTGCGGGTTGCTCGGACAAGGTGCGCGATCTCCCCAGGGCGGTGGTGAGCACCGCCTGTCGCCGTGCTCCGGACCAGCGGCCATGGTCGCAGATGGGTCGTGGAGGACGAAACCGGCCGTGGTGGCCCCCGCGGGAGCCACCACGGCCGGCGCGTGTGGGAGGTTACGGGGCGACTCCGGCGTCACCCCGGTCGCAGGCGATGCCGTCGTGGTTGGTGTCCAGGCCGTACGGGTCGCGGCCGTTCACCACCAGCGGCGGGAAGCCGTGACCGAGCAGCCACTGGCAGCGGGCCCCGGCGGTCGCCGGCACGCCCGCCGGGAAGGACGTCGGGACGCACACGTTGACCTCGCCGTAGGCGTGCTCGCAGCCGTCCGCCTTGGCCGAGACCGGGGTCTCGGCGGCACGCGGTACCGCCGGCCGGGGCAGCGCCGCCCTGGGCGCCGCCGGCTCGGCGCCACGGGCGAAGTCGAGGATGTGCGGGTCGGGACGCTGGGTGCCGGCCGGCCGGACCGTCGCGGACTGCGCGCTGCCGGCGGGCAGGGCCAGCACGAGCGCCGCGAGGCCCGCGACGGCCGCGCCGCCCACTCCGGCGGCGGCCAGCCGGCGGAGGAAGGGGGAGGAGGGCATGACGGGATCTCCTTGCCGAGGGAAAGACGTCACTGCAGGTGCACCCACTGCGCCACCGACGGCACGCCGTTCGCATTGACCGCGAAGAGCATGTAGTACCCGGGCGGGGCGAGGTTGGGGTTGCTGGTCACGTTGAGGTTCACGCTGCCGTCGCTGTTCACCGTGAGCGGCAGGTCGACGAAGCGCTGGTTGGGGTCGGAGGAGTGGGTCACCGCGGCCGGCCGGATCAGCTCGGCCCGCACGATCGGCGCGTCCACCGTGATGTGCTGGCTCGACCCGTACGACCACATGGTGTTGGTGACGCTGGTGATCTGCGGCCGGGCGCCCTGGTAGAGGTACGGCGGCGTGTAGATCGAGACGTGCATGTTGAAGCTGCCGTCGCCGGGGTTGTCGCCGACCGTCATCACCCGGGCGTCGGGCAGCAGGAAGGACGCCGAGTGGTAGCCGCGCGGGATCGGGTCGGTGGCCATGCCGGGGGTGAAGGTGTTCGACGTCGGGTTGAACATCGAGGCCTCGAAGACCGGATCGGCCCGGTTGTGCAGCGCGCCACCGGTCTCGAAGACCTGACCGTTGGGCAGCAGCACGGCGGAGACGTACATCTTGCCCTGGCCGGGGCTCTCCGGCGTGCCGCCGGTGAGCGTGCCCTGCGGCAGCAGCGGGCCCGGGGTGTAGGCCGGCGAGGCGGCCTTGAGGTCGATCAGGTCGGTCTGCCGGCCGGCGTCCACGTTGGTGTCGACGTTGCCGCCGCCCATCACCATCACCCGCTGGTCCTGCGCCGGCGGCAGCAGGACGCTCATCGACTGGTCGCGGGTGTCCTTGCTCTGCAGGCCGGGCACGTCGGTCACGGTGTTGGCGTTGTAGTCCAGGATGGACGCGCCGGTGCCGGGGGTGCCGTTGCCGAAGACGTGGCTGCCGGTGTAGAACAGCCGGCCGTCCTGCATCAGGATCATCGACGGGTAGAGGCCGAAGAAGTTCCAGGTCTGGTTGACCTGGCTGGTCGGCAGCCACTGCTGCTTGGCGAAGGAGAACCGCTCGGCGGTGACGCTGCCGGTGGAGTCCGCGCGCAGACCGCCGAAGGTCATGACGTCGCCGTCGCCCATCTCGGTGGCCGAGGGGTACCAGTGGCCGTCGTTCATGTCGTTGACCCGGCTGTAGGTGTTGGTGGCCGGGTCGAAGATGTAGGAACTGGTCAGTCCCTCATAGCCGTGCGAGCCGTCGGCCGCCGGGTAGGACTTGGTGCCGCTCATGATCAGCACACGGCCGTCCGGGAGTTGGACGTGACCCGAGCAGAACATGTCGGACGGGGTGGGGATCTGGGTGAAGCTGCCGGTGGCCGGGTCGTAGACGGCGGAGGTGAAGGTGCCGGCGTTGAACATCATCGGGTCGTTGCCCGAGCCCGCCATCAGCAGCACCTTGCCGTTGTGCAGCACGATGGCGTGCATGCTGCGCACCGGGTTGAGGAAGGGCAGCACCTGCCACGAGCCGGTGGTGCAGGCCGCGCCGGCCGTGCACACCGCGCCGCTCGCGGGGACGGTGGCGTCCTCCATCGTGTAGTCGTCGGTGAGCAGGGTGCCGGTGCCGTAGACGGTGACGCCCCAGGTGATCTGATCGGTGTTGGGCGGGATCACCGGGGTGCGCACGCTGGTGTGCTGGTAGGCCGAGGTGACCGGCAGGGTCTCCAGGTCCGTCCAGTACTGCCAGCCGGTCGCCACGTCGTGCCGGAACGCGGTGACCACGGTGTCCGGCGTCGTCGTGGTGTACCAAAGGCCCAGGTCGTACTGGTGGTTGGGGGTCACCGAGGGCGCGCAGGAGGGGTTCTCCAGCATCATCGCCTTGTCGTCGCCGGTGGTGACCCCGCTGACGGTGATCTGCATCGCCCGGCTGCCGCTGTGGGCGTTGGAGCTGACGGCGTAGGCGACCGTGCCGTTGCCCCAGCCGGACTTCTCCCAACAGGTCGGGAAGCCGGTGGAGTCGAGCGATTCGAAGCCCGGGTTGACCAGCAGGTTGGCCCCGGCGAAGGCGGGCCGGGCGACGATCAGCAGGGCGAGCAGGGTGAAGACGGTGAAAGCGGCCAGAGTTGACCTGGGGCGGGACGTTCGGTGCACAGTGAGCTCCTCCAGGGCTGCTGCTAGTTACCGGATTTGACGATCTGTCGGATCTCGATGCGGTCCGCCGCGGAACCGAACGAGACCAGGACGGTGGAGTGCGCCAGCGCGGCCTCGACGGTCGGCAGCGCGTCCGGGTCCTGGCGCAGGGTGGGGGTGGAGACGATGTAGTCGAGACTGCGCCAGCCCTGTGGCAGCGCCTTGGCGACGGCCGGGTCGAGGTCCAGCTTGTAGAACCAGATCACCCCGGTGCCGGGTTGGAAGCCGTCGTGGACGAGGTCGAGCCAGAGCGCGTCGTCCACGGTGATCCGGGTGTGCTCGGGGTCGGGGATGTTGGCCCGGATCCAGCGGGCCGCCTGGTCGTAGCCGGCGTTGGCGTCGGCGGTGACGGCCACCCGGTCGCCCTGGTACCAGCGCGGCACGGTGAACCCGACCGCCAGCGCACCCACCAGCGCCAGGGCGCCGATCCGCAACGGACGCGGCCCCAGCCACGGCGGCCGGCGCAGGGCGACCCGGGCCGCCGAACGGACCGCGCCGGCCAGGCAGAGCGCGAGGAACGGCAGCGCCTGGATCACGTACATCGCCGGCAGGTATCCGCCCGGTTTCAGTGCCACCAGGGCGAGCAGCAGCACCGCCAGCGCGGGCGCGCGCATCCGGCGGACCGGCAGCAGGGCGAGCGCGGCGACCAGGCCGCCGATGATCAGCACCCGGTCGTAGTAGAGCCAGGAGTCCAGCGTCTGGTGGGAGCCCGAGCCGGGCGTCAGGATCCAGCCGGAACCGGGCCGTTCCACCTGGAAGAGCAGGCCGCCGATCAGTGAGACGTGCCCGCGGCCGGGAACCAACTCGCCCTTGAGCGCGGCGTAGAGCGGATAGCCGATGCCGATCAGGGCAGCCGCGCTGGCGAAGCCGACCACCGAGAACTTCCGGGTGGTGCGGTCGCCGCGCTGCCACAGCAGCAACAGCACCGCGGGCAGCACGGTGACGATGGTCTCCTTGGAGAGCACGGCCACCCCGGAGCAGAATCCGGCGGCGACGTGGTGCCACAGGTGTCGCCGTGGCGAGGCGGCCAGCACGAAGGCGGCCAGGATCCAGGCCACCGCGAAGTTGTCCAGGAACAGCTCGCGTTGCAGCCCGACCGAGAGCGGCGAGAGACCGAACAGCAGCACGGCCAGCGCGCCGCACCAGCGGTCCAGCCCGAGCCGGCGGGCCAGCGTGTACAGCAGCAGGCAGGCGGCACCGGTGACGGGGAGGATCGCCACCCGCATCTCGGCGGTGAACAGGTGCGCCGGGGAGGCGAACAGCCCGGGGAGCCAGGAGAGCACCGCGAGTTGGATCCAGCCCAGCGGCGGGTGGTCGTACCAGTAGGTGTAGGGCGCGAGCGCGTGACCCTGCTGGACGGCCCAGGCCTGCGCCAGGTAGGTGCCCTCGTCGTCGCTGACGGTCGGGTAGCCGGCGATGTTCCAGCCCTGGACGACGAGCACCGCGGCGGTCACCGTCAGCGCGATCCACCGGTCGGGGCGGGCGGGCCGGGGGAGTTGACGCAGGGCCCGGCGGAGCCGGGGCGGCCGGTGCTCGATCGGCGCGGCGGTGGTGCGGGCCGCCGTGTCCAGCAGTGTGGTCACTGGCTTCTCTCTTTCGGGCAGCGGCTGACCGGGGGCTGCGCGGAGGGGAGGGCTCGTCCCCGGTCGGGGAGGACTCGTGCTCAGTCGGTGAGGTGCGCGCCGACGTGTCTGGTCAGCTCCCACGAGCTGTTGCCGCGCTGTTCCCGCCAGACCGCGCGCAACGCGGCGCCGGCCAGCACCACCTGGTAGAGCGGGCCGCCGGCGATCAGCTTGAGGTAGTGCACGGCGCGCACCCGCAGGCCGTACTGCACCCCGAAGTCGTGCAGCGCGACCAGCTCGAAGGCGAAGGTGGCGAGCGCCGGAGCGGCCGGGATGAACGAGAACAACGCGACGGTGACCGGGAGTTTGACGGTGACCGCGAGGGCCAGGTCGATCGGGATCACCACACCAGAGAAGGCCTGCAGGAACGGCGTGGCGAGGGTCCAGCGGGCCAGCATCCGTTGCCGCAGCTCGGGCAGTTGGCGCCAGTCCTTCTTCCGGTAGACCTGCAGGAAGCCCTGGTTCCACCGGGTGCGCTGCTTGAGCAGGCCGTACAGCGAGTCCGGGGTCTCCTCACGGGTGACCATCGCGGAGTCGTAGGCGACCACCACCTTCTCGCCACCGGCGGAGAGCCGCACGCCGAGGTCGCAGTCCTCGGCCAGGCAGTTCTCGTCCCAGCCGTTGGCCCGGCGCAGCACGTCGGTGCGGACGAAGACGGTGTTGCCGCCGAGCGGGATGAAGCCCTTGGTGGCGTGCAGGTGCAGCCGGCTGCGGAACCAGAAGAAGTACTCCAGGCAGTTGCGCAGGCTGTACCAGCTGGAGTGGAAGTTGATCAGTTGGACGCCGCCCTGCACCACGGTGGCGCCGGTGGCCCGGAAGGCGTGGTCGACGTGGGCGAGCAGGTCGGGGTGGACCTGGTCCTCGGCGTCGAAGACGCCGACCACCTCGCCGCGGCAGTACGGCAGCGCGGAGTTGAGCGCCTTGGGCTTGTTCTTGACCCGGTGGGTGTCGGTGATCACCTGGACCCGGTCCGGGGTCTGCGCGGCGAGTTGGCGGGCCACGGCGGCGGTCTGCGGATCGTCGTGGCCGACGATGACGAGTATCTCGTAGGCGCTGTGGGTGGACCGGAGTAACCGCCGGACGGTGTGCGCCAGCACCTGCTGCTCGTGCCGGGCCGGGACGAGTAACGAGAAGGCGAGCCCGCAGGTGCCGTCGGGAGCGGCGAACCTGGTCGAGGCCAGCGTCTCGGGCGTCCGCCAGGCGTGCAGCATCCACCACAGGGTGAGCGCGGCCATCCAGAACAGACAACTGGAGACGATGATCATGAATATGGAACTCAGCATGGTCCCCCCACCGGCCGACGGCCGAACTGACATGCACGCGCGGCGAGGCGCGGTACACAGTAAATACCGTGTGAGGTCCGGAGGGTGGGAAATTGGCGATATTTTGTCGATCACACACAGCGTCACCCCGGCGCGTCCGTATGCTTCGCAATACCCACGAGCCCCGGCACCCCGCACGGTCCGCGGCGGGTGGCCGCCACGCGCACGGACGCGGATGGGCCGAACGGTCCACCTCCGTGCGGCAACCGGAGGCGGGGGTACCGTCCGGGCCCCCGGGGGCCTAGCCTCGGCCCTATGCCGCACGGAAAGCTCATGGGGATCAGTGACCTGCACGTGGCCTACCGGGAGAACCGGAAGATCGTCGAAGAGCTGTACCCCGACAGCGCCGGGGACTGGCTGATCGTCGCGGGCGACGTGGGGGAGATCCTCGGCGACGTGGAGTGGGCGCTCTCGGTGCTCAGCGAGCGCTACGCCGAGGTGGTGTGGGTGCCGGGCAACCACGACCTGTGGACCGTCGACCGCGACCCGGTCCAACTGCGCGGCGAGGCGCGCTACCGGCGGCTGGTCGAACTCTGCCGGTCACTCGGGGTCCACACGCCCGAGGACCCCTACCCCGTCTGGTCCGGGCCGGACGGCCCGCTGGTCATCGCGCCGCTCTTCGTGCTGTACGACTACTCCTTCCGCACGCCGACCACGACGAACAAGGAGGAGTCGCTGGCCGAGGCGCGCCGGGCCGGGATCGTCTGCACGGACGAGTTCATGCTCCAGCCGGACCCGTACCCGTCCCGCGACGCCTGGTGCCGGGCCCGGGTGGCGGAGAGCGAGCGCCGGCTGGCGGAGGTCGACCCGGAGCTGCGCACGGTGCTGGTGAACCACTATCCGCTGGTCCGCGAGCCCACCAGGGTGCTGCGCTACACGGAGTTCGCCCAGTGGTGCGGCACCGAACTCACCGCCGACTGGCACACCCGGTTCCGCGCCGCCGCCGTGGTCTACGGACACCTGCACATCCCCCGGACCACCTGGCACGACGGGGTGCGGTTCGAGGAGGTGTCGGTCGGCTACCCGCGCGAGTGGCGCAACCGCACCCGTCCGCGTGACGTCCCCCGCCCGATCTTCCGGGGCTAGCCGGCGTTCACTCGGGCGGGCAGCCGATCTCGCGGCCCAGCTCCAGCGCGAGCACCTGGTCGATCCGCAGGAACGTCTCGAACACCGCGCCCAGCGGCAGATCCCCGCGCGTGCACAGGCCCCGCAGCACGGCGAGCGCGGCGCCCGCGTCCAGGTCGCTCGCGAACCCGGCGAAGGCGGTCGCGACCTGTTCGTCCAGCACCGGCCTGGACGGGGAGTCGGCCGCCCGGGCGACCAGCCGACGCCACCGCGTCAGCTCGGCGCGGGCCGCGGCGAGCAGCGGCGCGGTGAGGGCCACCGGCGCGCGGTGCGGGCGGTCGAGCAGGGCCAGCCGCAGCGCCAGCGGCTCGGGCCCGGCCGGTTCGAGCAGCGGGTGCCGGCCGGACCGGTCGGCCGCGGCCGGGGTGGGCCGGACCGGGCCGACCGCCAGCGACACCGGGCAGCGTGACACCACGGGGTCGCCGGGCTGCTCGCCGCCGTCCGTCTCCGCCGCGAGCACCCGGACGTCGGCCGGGCCGACGTCCTCGTCGGACGGCGAGTGGACCCCGAGCCGCCCGGCAGCCTCGGCGAGCGCCTCGGCCTGCGCCACCGGCACCTCGGGCAGACACCACCCGACCAGCACCTGTAGGCCGGCGGTCTCGGCCACCCGGAGCAGCAGGTCAGCGACCAGCAGCGCCCGCAGATCGCCCAGGTCGAACGGCCGCCCGGCCCGCCCGGCCCGCACACGCACCCGCAACAACCCCGCGCGGCCGGGACGGACCGCGACGGGCAGGCCGGTGCGGGTGTCGGTCAGGCGCACGGAGGTCCTCCAGTGCTGCGCCGGTAGTCCCCTCCAGTGTCGACGCGCGGACCGCTCCCCGCCACGCCAGCACCCTGCCGCCCCTCCCGCACCCCGCTTCCCCCGGCGGTGCGTGGTCTGGTCCAGACTGGCTCGCGGCGGTCACCGAACACGGCGGTCACCGAACACGAAGGGGGAGCGGTGAGCAACAGCGAGCTTTCCGACACCGGGCGGCCGGGCCCGACAACCGGCACGGGCACCCCGCCACCCGGCTCCCCTCCCACCGTCCAACGCCGCCGGCTGGTCGTCGCGGCGCTGATGCTGTCGATGGCGCTGGTGGCGATGGACTCCGCCTGCGTCTCCACCGCGGTCCCGCAGATCGTCGGCGAGCTGGGCGGCTTCAGCTACTTCTCGTGGCTCTTCTCCGGCTACCTGCTGGCGGTGACCGTCACCCTCCCGGTCTACGGCAAGCTCGCCGACGCCCGGGGGCGCAAGCCGGTGCTGCTGGTGGGCTCGGTGATCTTTCTGCTGGGGTCGGTGCTCTGCGCGAGTGCCTGGAGCATGGCCGCGCTGATCGCCTTCCGGCTGGTGCAGGGCCTGGGCGGCGGCGCGATCCAGGGCACCGTGCAGACCATCGCCGCCGACCTGTACCCGCTCAGGCAGCGCGGCCGGATCCAGGCGGCGATGTCCACGGTCTGGGCGGTGTCCGCGGTGGCCGGGCCGGCGATCGGCGGGGTGAGCGCCTCGACGGTCGGCTGGCGCTGGATCTTCCTGGTCAACCTGCCGACCGGGCTGGTCGCGCTGGTGCTGCTCCAGCGCCACCTGCCCGAGCGCGCCGGGGGAGCCCGGACCAGGATCGACTGGGCCGGCGCGCTGGGCCTCTTCCTGACGGCGGGTCTGCTGCTGTTCGCGCTGGTGCAGGGCGGGGTCGCCTGGGCCTGGGGGTCGGCGCCCAGCCTGGCACTGTTCGCCGCGAGCGCGCTGCTGGGCGCGCTGACGGTACGGATCGAGCGGCGGGTGGCCGAGCCGGTCATCCCGGGGTGGGTGTGGCGGCGCCGGGTGATCGCGGGGGTGAACCTCGCGCTCGGCTGCCTGGGCGTGCTGATGATCGCACCGATGGTCTTCCTGCCGATCTACGCCCAGTCCGTGCTGGGACTGCCGCCGGTCGCCGCCGGGTTCGTGCTGTCGGTGTGGACGATCAGCTGGCCGATCTCGGCGGCCTTCTCCAACCGGCTGTACCTGCGGATCGGGTTCCGCGACACGGCGCTGATCGGTGCGGTGTGCGGCACGGTGATCCTGGCGGGCTTCACGCTGCTGCCGTACCGCGGGCCGGCCTGGCAGCCGATGCTGGTGATGCTGCTGCTCGGGGCCGGCCTGGGGCTGTTCCAACTGCCGCTGATCGTGGGCGTGCAGGCTACCGTGCCGTGGGGTGAGCGGGGGACGGCCACCGCGTCGATCCTGTTCTGCCGCCAGGTCGGCCAGAGCCTGGGCGGGGCGCTCTTCGCGGTGATCGCGAACAGCACGCTGACCGACCGTCTGCACCACGCGCCCGCCGAGCTCCGCGGCACCCTGCCCACCGGTCTGGACGCCGTCTCCCGCGCCCTCCTCGACCGCTCCTCCCTCAGCCGTCCCGGGACCGACTACCTCCGCCGCTCCCTCTCCGCCGCGGTCAACCACGTGTACCTGGGCGCCGCGGCCGCCGCGGCCATGGCGGTCCTCGTTCTGCTGATCGTGACGCCACGCCGCTTCCCGCTGGCGGAGTCGGCCGACGGCGACGGCTGACCGGTGACGGCGGACGGCTGACGGGTTCCCACCGCCGTCAGTCGTCGGCGGCCAGTCGTCGGCGGCCGTCCGTCCGCGGTCGACCCTCCGCGCACGGGCGGTCTCGCGCTCGCCGGTCGTCCCCGGAGGGTTCACGGAAGTCGGCCGGGTGGACTCTGCCAGCAAGGCGGCGCCGGCGCGGGGGCGGCGTTGCGGGTGAAGTCGCGGGTGAAACCGGCGGGGAGGCGGTGGGGCGTGGCGGGGTGAGTGGGGCGGTGGGGGAGTGGTAGATGTGGGGGATGCTGTCGGTGGTGCTGGGGCGGTGGGGCGAGTCGCCGGTGGTGGTGCGGAACGCGGACGTGCCGCACGAGGCCGCGAGCACCATGAAGGTGGCGGTGTTGGCGGCGGTGTACCGCAGTGGGCTGGCCCTGGACGCCGAGGTGCCGGTGGTCAACCGGTTCAAGTCGGCGGTGGGTGAAGGAAGTTACGTCAGCACCTTCGAATGGGACAACGATCCCGAGCCGTGGCGCCTGCTGGACGGTGGCTCCGCGTCGCTCCGCTGGCTCGCCGAGCGGATGGTCACGCACTCGTCCAACCTGGCCACCAACCTCTGCCTGGCACAGGTGGGCCAGGAGGCCGTGGCCCGGGTCTGGCGGCAGGCGGGAGCCACGCACAGCGGGAGCCCGCGCGGCATCGAGGACCACGCCGCCCGGGCGGCCGGCGTCGACAACCGGGTCACCGCGCGCGATCTGGCCCGGCTGGTGCGGTCGTTGGAGCCGGAGCTGCTGGCCCTGCTGGAGCGCAACAGCTGGCGGGTGGACCTGGCGGCCGGGCTGCCACCGGGCACCCGGATCGCGTGCAAGAACGGTTGGATCCCCGGCGCGCGCCACGCCGTCGCCGTGGTCCACCCGGCGGATGCCGCGCCCTACTTGCTGGCCGTCTGCTACACCGGCCCGTTGGCCTCGGGGGCGGACCACGATGATCCGGCCGCCCGGTTGCTGGCCCGGATCTCCGCCCGGGCCTGGGCGAGGCGTCACGCGCTCGATCGCCGAGGGTCGGCGGGAGCGCGCTGAGGGCCGGTGAGAGTGCGGATTCCGGCGTTCGGGTGGAAAGCGGCCAGCCTTTCAGGATTTCACGGGTCGCCCCGATGCAGAACCATCGTCACCAAGTGTTTCTGAAATGGACATGTAAGCGCTATCTACGCGCGTTTCACTCATTCCCAGCCGCTCGAAGGCGAGTTGGCGTCGGACCACCACCGCCGGTCCGGCTCTCGGGACGGCCCAGGGGGTCGCTTCACGTGTGGGGTGCAGGACGATGTCGCAGCACGGAGCAGTGACGGTGGAGGCCGCGCGGGCCGCCGGACGGCCACTGTCGTTCGGGGGTGCCCACGGGGGTGCCCGGCGGACCAAGCGGGTCCGGGAGAGCCCGATGGGGTGGCTCTACTCCGCGCCGGCCCTGCTGATCTTCTCGGTCTTCATCATCGGACCGACCGCCTACACCCTCTACGTCAGCCTCTTCCACTGGAACACGCTCAACACGGCGCAGTCCAAGTACATCGGACTCGCCAACTACCGTGCGCTGTTCCACTCCACCGCGCCGAGCTTCCTCAGCAGCGCCTGGCACTCGCTCTACTTCAGTGGCGCGATGGTGATCGGCGGCACCGCCGTCTCGCTCGCCCTCGCGCTCCTTCTCCAGCGCGGTGGACGGCTACTGGGGGCGGCCCGGTTGGCGGTCTTCTCACCGCACGCCACTCCGGTGGTGGCCACCTCGCTGGCCTGGGTGTGGATCTTCAACCCGCAGTTCGGCCTCGCCGACGCCCTGCTCAAGGCGGTGCACCTGCCGCAGCCCGCCTGGTTGCAGTCCACCAGCTGGGCGATGCCCTCGGTGATCCTCTACAGTCTCTGGCACGAGGTCGGCTTCACCGTGGTGCTGTTCCTCGGCGGTCTCGCGGTGATCTCGCCCGAGCTGAGCGAGGCCGCGCGGGTCGACGGGGCGACCGGCTGGCAGGAGTTCTGGCACGTCACCTGGCCCCAGCTGCGGCCGGTCACGCTCTTCGTGGTGATCGTCACCAGTATCACCTCGCTGCAGGCGTTCACCCAGTTCTACGAGATGAGCCAGGGCGGCCCGGTCTACGCCACCACCACCCTGAGCTACCTCCTCTACCAGGAGGCGTTCGTCTTCTTCGACACCGGCTACGGAGCGGCCCTCGCCGTCGTGCTGTTCGTGGTGACCGCCGCGTTCACGCTGCTCCAGCGCCGGACCAGCGAGCGGATCAGCCGGGGCGACTGACCCTGCCGGCCGCCGTCCTGTGCGTGTGCACGCAACGCGCAGTGCCTCCAGTCCGTGCGTGTACACGCAACACCTCGTCAGCATCCCGTCAGCACCTCGTCCGTAACCCCGTTCGCAACTCCGTCCGTACAGAGGGAACCTCAATGACCGTGTCACGCCGTCGCCGGGCCGTCGTCTCCTCGCTGGCCGCCGCCACCGTGCTCGCCGCTCTGGCCGGCTGCTCCTCCAGCGGTAGCAGCTCCAGCGCGTCCGGTACCACCACCATCTCGTTCATGCAGATCATGATCAACGGGACCCAGAAGAGCACCCTGGTCAAGCTGACCGACGACTTCGAGGCGGCCAACCCGACCATCAAGGTCAACCTGGAGTACCAGCCCGACTACGGCACCCTGCACGCCAAGGAGACCGCCGCGATCGCCGCCCACAACGCGCCGACCATCGGCCAGGTCTACGAGAGCTGGGCCGCCCAGTTCGCCAACAGCAACGTCATCCTGCCGGTCAGCCAGTACGCGGGCACCGACAAGCCGGACCAGCTCGCCACCTTCTACCAGGGCGTGCAGAAGGACCTGACGCTGCCGGACGGCAAGCTGTGGATGTGGCCGTTCAACAAGAGCGTCCAGGTGATCTACTCCAACGACGACATGCTGAAGGCCAAGGGCCTCACCGCGCCGACGACTTGGGACCAGTTCGCGACCGACGCCAAGGCGGTCTCCGGCAACGGCGTCACCGCCATCGCGATCGACCCGGGCACGACGGCCTCCCCCGCCAGCGGAACCCTGATGTTCCAGGCGCTGGCCGCCGCCGACGGCACCCCGGACTTCGCTCCCGACGGCACTCCGCAGCTGAACAGCCCGGCCGCGATCCAGGCGTTGAGCTACATGGTGGACCTCAAGAAGGCCGGTGCGCTGGCGGTCGGTACCAACTACCCGGGCGAGACCGCGCTCGGCGCCCAGAAGGGCGTCTTCGACCTGAGCAGCGCGGCCGGCTACTACTACGAGAACCAGGCGGTGGGCGGCAAGTTCGCGCTCGGCACCAGCGTGCTGCCGACCGGTTCCACCGGCCAGCCGACCAACATCATGAGCGGCACCAACCTGGTCGAGTTCGCCGGCGCCAGCAAGGCCCAGCAGGCGGCGGGTTGGAAGTACATGCAGTTCCTCGCCTCGGCCTCCAGCCAGGCGCAGTGGGCCACCCAGACCGGCTACCTCCCGGTCACCTCGGCCGCGCTGCCGCTGATGAGCGACTTCATCGCCAAGAACCCCTACCTGCCCACCGCGGTGGCCGCCCTGCAGTACGCGGTGGCCGAGCCGCCGTACAGCTGGGTCGCCAAGGCGGAGGGCGAGGAGGTCGTCGCGCTGCAGGCCGCGCTGGACAAGGGCACCGACCCGGCCACCGCGCTGAACACCGCGCAGACCAACGCGCTCGCCGACCAGAAGGCCGGTGCCGGACAGTGAGTGTCGTCTCCACCGAGGCCGGGCGCCGGGGGCTGCTGCCCCGGCGCCGGGCCGGGGCGCCGGGGGTGGCGAGCCACGGCGGCCCGAGTCGCCCGGTCGGCCGTTCGCGGGCCGGCCTCGTGCTCGCCCGGACCCTCGCCGTGCTGGTCGGTCTGGTCTTCCTGCTGCCCTTCTACTACGTGATCGTCACCTCCCTCAACTCGCAGGCGACCTCAGCCTCCCTCGGCGACCTGCTGGTGCCGCACGGCCAGTGGGGGAACTACAGCCGGGCCTGGTCCGCCGCGCCGTGGCCGCAGCTCTTCCTGAACACCCTGCTGATCGCCGGGTGCACGGTGCTGCTGGCGCTGGTCACCTCGTTGCTGGCCGGCTTCGCCTTCGGAGTGCTGAAGTTCCGCGGGCGAGGCTTCCTCTTCGGCGTGGTGATGTCGGTGCTGATGATCCCCGGAACGGTGCTGATCATCCCGGACTACCTGATCGCCGACGACATCCACTGGTTGGACACCTACTGGATCCAGATCGTGCCGTGGGGCGCCAGCGTCTTCGGGATCTTCCTGGTCCGGCAGTTCTTCCTCGGTCTGCCCCAGGAGCTGTTCGACGCGGCGGAGTTGGACGGCGCGGGGCGGTGGCGGATGCTCTGGTCGATCGGCGTCCCGCTGGTCCGGCCGGCGATCGTGATCATCTCGCTGAACGTCTTCCTGGCCTCCTGGAACTCCTTCCTCTGGCCGTTCATCATGACCAGCAGTCCCGGGGTGCAGCCGGTGGAGGTCGGCCTGGCCGCCTTCGCCGGCGCGAACGGGACGGACTATCCGGCGCTCTCGGCGGCGGTGGTGTTCACCACGGCCCCGGTGCTGGCCTTCTTCCTGATCCTCCAGCGCCACTTCATCACCGGCGCGATGTCCACCGCCGGAGGCGTTCGTGGCTGACGAATTCGATGGACCTGACGAACTCCTGGTCCTGGTAAGTGACTTCGACGGCACCCTGTACCGGGGTGACGCGCCGATCCGCTACTACGCCGAGCAGGCCGCGGCCGGGCTGCCGCGCGACGAACGGGCCGCGCTGCTCGCCGGGGTCGAGCACTACCTGGCCGAGGGGGTCGCGGCCGCCGAGAGCACGACGGACCCGGTCCGTGCGGCGGCTTTCCGTGCGGCGGTGGACGGTTGGGAGGTGGTGGCCCAACTCGGCCGGCAGCGGCACGGGTTGGGCGCAGCCGAGCTGGACTCGGCGTTCGCCGCGACCCGCGTCCACATGGCCACGCCCGCCTGTGAGTTGGAGGTCCCGACCGGATACGCCGAGCTGCTGGCCGAGTTGCGCGCGCACGGCGTCCGGGTGGTGCTGGCCACCAACAGTCCGGCCGCCGGGCTGGCCGAGCTGCTCACCCGGCTGGAGGTGCTGCCGCTGGTCGACGAGGTGGTCTCCAGCACCGGCAAACCAGCCGGCCTGCGCCGGCTGCTGCGAGCCGAACTCGGCCTGGCCGCGGGCCCGGAGACGGAGCGGGACACCCGGGTCGGGTCGGCCGAGCGGATCCTCTCGATCGGCGACCACTGGCACAACGACGTCGCCCCCGCCGCCGAACTCGGCGCCCCCTGCGCCTACATCGACCGTTTCGGTCGGGCCGACGGCCCGGCCACCGCGGTGGGCGTGCGGATCGAGGAGCTGCTGCCCGCGCTGCGCGCGTGGGCCGCGGCGCCGCTCGGCCGCGCCACCGCACCTGCTGAAAGGAACTGACCTGTGGTTTCCATCGAGTTCTGGGGAGGCGTCGGCGTCATCGGATCCAGCAAGATCCTGATCTCCGACGGCGGGCACCGGGTGCTGCTGGACATCGGCCTGGACATCCCCGGCGGCAAGGACTACTTCCGCCCGCCGGTCCGGATCCGGCCGGAGCGCGAACTCGCCGACCGGCTGCGGATGGGCGGCGCCCCGCGGCTGCCCGGTCTCTTCGACCCGGCCGCGCTGGACGCCGGTGACCCGCTCGGCGAGGCCGCCGGGGAGACCGCGGTCTTCGTCAGCCACCCGCACATCGACCACGTCGGCCTGGCCGGCTTCGTCCGCCCGGACGTTCCCGTGCATGCGCACACACACGCCGTGGACGTGCTGCGGGCGCTGGAGGCGACCGGTGAGGGCCTGCGCGGCGGCGACCCCGACTGGCACCGGCTGACCGACGGGCAGCGGACCACCGTGGGACCGATGGAGGTGGAGTGCGTCGCGGTGGACCACGACGTCCCCGGTGCCTCCGGCTACCTGGTGCACACCTCCGACGGCGTGCTCGCCTTCACCGGCGACATCCGCTTCCACGGCCGCAACGCCCAGCGGGCCTGGGACTTCGTGACCCGGGCGGCCGGCTGCGAGGTGCTGGTCACCGAGGGCACCACGCTGGGCTGGGAACAACGCGACAACCGCTTCCGCACCGAGGCCGACGTGGAGCGCGACTTCGCCGCCCTGCTGGAGAGCACCACCGGCCTGGTACTGCTGTCGATGTACCCGCGGGACATCGAGCGGGTGCACGCCTTCCTGGAGATCGCGGCCGCCGCCGGCCGGACCGTGCTGTGGCCGTCGCACACGGCCGCCTTCCTGCGGCTGATGGGTGTCGAGTCCGTGATGGACGCGCAGGACGTCGACCTGTCCGACGTCCGGGCCAAGCCCGCCGAGTTCGTGGTCGTGCCCGACCCGGCCGACCTGCCCTCGCTGCTCGACCTGCCGGCCGGACCGGACAGCGTCTTCGTGCACGCCAACGGTGAGCCGCTGGGCCCGTTCGAGCCGCGCTGGGAGCCGTTCACCGACTGGCTGTCGGCGCTGGGCATCCCGCTGCGCCAGATCGGCTGCTCGGGTCACGCGAGCCAGGGCGACCTGCACGCGATGGTCGAACGGATGCGGCCGGGGGCGGTCTTCCCGATCCACACCACCTCGCCGACCCGGCTGCACCCGCCGCTGGGCATCTCCCGGGTGATCGCCGAGTACGGCAGTAGCTACGACTTCGCCGGCCGGACGCGCTGACGAGGGCGGGTCCGACGGTTCCGCTCGCCGGGACCGTCGGGCCCGCGCACGGACGTACCCGGGTACCAGCGGGTGATCCGGACCGCCAGCACAGGAGGACCGCGCGCCCGAGCGCGCCCACCCCCGGCGACCCCTCCGACGAGCACGGTCAGGCGCAGCCGGGCGGGGTGGTGAACACGCAGTCCCCGCAGAGGCCGCCGTTCGGCAGCCGGTAGTAGAGGCAGCACGAGCGCCGGCGCAGGCCCGGCGTGAGCGTGCCGGCGAGCGGGGCGCGGGCGAGCAGGTCCCGTACGTAGCCGCGCGCGGCCGGCCCGGGCAGCATGCGCGAGGCTCCGGTCAGGGCGGAGGCGGCGTTCCCCCACAGCAGCCGCTCCGAGACGGGCACGGCGGCCCGGACCGCCGCCGCCAGCGGGGTGAGCTGCTCGACCACGACCAGGCGGTGCAGTGCCGACGCCGACGCGGGCGCCCCGATCGGGTCGGGGACCCAGAGCTCCGGCAGCCCCTGCCCGGGGAGGTGCCAGTACGTCCGGTCGGGTCGGAGCTCCGGCACCACGCCGCCCAGTGCCGCCGCGCCCAGCGTCACCGACCAGAGCCGGGCGGCGAGGCCCAGGTGCACGATCGAGGCGGCCACCCGTGGTTCGGCCGTGCCCAGTTGCCCGGCGACCGTGGCGACCCGCCGGGCGAGCGCCGTTCCGGGCCCGGTCGCGTACAGCTCGCGCAACGGCCGGGCCGCTGCGGGCGGTTCACCGGTCCCGACCGCGAAGTACCCGCCGAGTGCGTTGACTTCGCTCAGGACTTCGGTGACGGCTACGGACATCGGGGCGGCTCCTTCGTCGGGTTGCCGGCCGATTCTCGCAGCACCACCACCCCCCTCGAGGTCAGACCAGCCGCTCCAGATACCCGTTGGTCACCAGCCAGCCGACGTTGAGCTGCGCCGGGGCGCCCGGCAGCAGCGTGCCGTCCAGCTGGTACTGCCACCCCCAGCCCGGCTGGTCGAACCATGGCGCGATCGGCCCCGCGTGGACCTCGAACGGCTTGACGACCCGGTAGTCGTGGTAGTTGCAGCCCGCCGGTGCGGTGGTGTTGTCCAGGCTCTGCGGCGGGATCGACCGCTCGGCGTACGGCAGGCCCTCCGGCGCGAGGAAGGAGCCGTACTCGCTGCCGTAGCGGTCGATGTCCTGGCCCGGCAACAGCTCCTGCTCGATCTCGATCGGCTGCCCGTCCGGGGTGAGCGCGTAGCCGTTGTCCGGCGGGTAGTTCCAGGAGCCCGCCCGGGAGTCGTAGTAGCGGGCGAGGAAGGCCTGGTCGGACTCGCCGCCGGTGCGCTGGTAGCCGATCAGCTCCAGCCCGACCCGCCCGAGCAGTGGGAGCTGCTCCGGGCCGAGCCGCGAGTCGCCCTGGTAGTCGGCGGCCGAGCACTGGTCCAGTGGCTGCGGCGTGGCGGCCCCGGCGGCGGGGGCGACGGTCAGCAGGCCGGCCGCGGCGGTGAGGGCGAGGGCTATTCGGCCGAGGGTCATCTCTGCTCCCTGTGATCGTTTTCCTGACGGACGATCAGAGGCTAGGGGAGACGGCGCGGACGTCCCGCGGATTCCGGCCAAGTTCGAGCAGAACCGCCGCGGCCGCCCGTCGGGAGGACGGGCGGCCGCGGTTCACCGGGTTCGGTGTCAGGGCGTGGGGCTGGTGGTGGTAGTGGTGCTGCCGCCACCACCGCCCACCGGCGAGGGCAGCGAGACCGACGGGAAGGAGTCGGCCGGGGTCCCGGCGAGGGAGCCCTCCATGGCGGCCTTCCAGATCGGGCCGGCGACCGGGCCACCGAAGGCCGAGGCGATCGGCGAGCCGCCGAACATCTGGCCCTGCAGCGGGTTCTGGGTGGCGGTGTCACTGACCAGCGTGGCGCCCGCCAGGTCCGGGGTGTAGCCGACGAACCAGACCTGCCGGCCGTCGTTGGTGGTACCGGTCTTGCCCGCGTTGTCGCGGTCGGTGAGACCCGCCGAGGTACCGGTACCGTCCTCGACCACGCCCTTGAGCATCGCGGAGATGGTGTCCGCGGTGTTCTGCGACATCACCTCGGTGCAGTTCGCGGACGGTACCGCCAGCTGCTTGCCGTTGGGGTCGGTCACCGAGGAGATGGCGATCGGGGTGCAGTAGGTGCCGTGGTCGGCGAAGGTCGCGTAGACCGCCGCCATCTCCAGCGGGGTCAGGTCGTTGCTGCCGAGCACCATCGACGGCACCACGCTCAGCGGGTCGCCGTTGGCCTGCTGGGTGATGCCCATCTTGTTGGCCATCTGGTCCACCGTGCACAGGCCGGTGTCGGCCTCGAGCTGGGCGAAGTAGGTGTTGATCGAGTCGGCCATGGCGACCGGCATGTTGTACGGACCCACCTCGCCCGGGTCGTTGTGCAGGGTGTCGACGGAGGGGTACTTGCCGCCGCTGCAGTTCTTCATCGCCGGCCACAGCATGCTCTGCGGCGCGGGGTAGGTGGTGTCGGGCCCGATGCCGTTCTCCATGGCGGCGGCGGCGACGATCGGCTTGAACGTCGAGCCGGTCTGGAACCCGAGGCCACCGCCCATCGACTTGCCGACGTTGAGGTTGATCGTGGTCTGGTTGCTGTTGAAGCCGTACTCGCGGCTCTGGCCCATCGCCATGATCTTGCCGGTGCCCGGCTGCACCTCGGTCATCACGGCGGCCGGCTTGTCCGAGGTGTTGGCGTTGTTGCTCAGCGCCGTCTGCAGCGCACCCTGCGCCTTGGGGTCGATCGTGGTGTGGATCTGCAGACCGCCGCGGTTCCACAGCGCCTGGCGCGCGGCCGCAGTGGCGCCGAACGCGGGGTCGCTGAGGACGGTCTGCTTGACGTAGTCGCAGAAGAAGCCCTCGCCCTGCTGGGCGGTTATGCAGCCCTGGTGGGGCGGGGTGGGCTTCAGCATCGAGGCGATCGGGACGGCGATGGCCTCGTTGGCCTGGTCCTGGGTGATCGAACCGTACTGGGCCATCTTCTTCAGGACGGTGTCCCGGCGTTCCTTGGCCTGCACCGGGTGCACGAGCGGGTCGTAGTTGGTCGGCGACTGCTCGAGGCCGGCCAGCATGGCGGCCTGCGGCAGGGTGAGCTGGTTCGCGTGGACGCTGAAGTACCGCTCGGAGGCCGCCTCGACGCCGTACGCCTGCTCACCGAAGAAGGTGATGTTCAGGTAGTTGGTGAGGATCTGGTCCTTGGTGAGGGTCTGCTCGACCTGGATCGCGTACCGCATCTCCTGGATCTTGCGACCCATGGTCTGCCGCTGGGCCTCCAGCACCTTCTGCTGGTCGTCGCCGGCCTCGTCGACGAAGACGTTCTTCACGTACTGCTGGGTGAGCGTGGAGGCGCCCTGGGTGCCACCACCGCTGCTGTTGTTGCCGAGCGCGCGCGCGATGCCCTTGAGGTCGATCGCGCCGTGCTGGTAGAAGCGGTTGTCCTCGATGTCCACCAGCGCCTCGCGCACCAGCGGGGACATCTGGTCCTGGGTCACCACGGTCCGGTCGCGGTCCCAGACGGTGGCGATCACGCCGCCGTCGGCGTCGTAGATGGTGGAGGCCTGCGAAGGCTGCGGGGCCGTGAAGTCGGCCGGGAGGCTGTCGAAGCTGGTCACCGCGTCCTTGGCCCCCAGGCCGATACTGCCGACCGCCGGCAGCATCAGACCGGCGAGGATCACCCCCGCCAACCCGCTGGCCAGCAGGAAGCGGGTGGCCAGCGCGGCTTTGTTGAACGGATTGAAGCGGCGGGGGGACTGGTTCGACGGCATGCCCTAAGCCTATGCAGCCAATCCTTGCCGAAAGCCCCGACCCCCGCCCTGTCGTGTAACAGCCCTGCCACAACTGTTCGCCGGTCCGCCGGGTGTCAGGTCCACGGCGCGCGGGATGAGAAACGGGGGCGGGTCACTCCGGATCGACCGGTTGACTCCGGTGTGGCGCCAGCGAGTTGTCGTCCGTGGACGATCGATGATCATGGAGTTCGTCTGCGAACTTCCTTGCGGGAGTGGCCTGCGGGCCGCCGGGCGTGCCACTGGCCTTGCGCCGCTGGTCAGTTGGGTGTGCGCGGGGGTTTGCGGCCGTCCGGCCCCTCTGGGTGACCGCGCTTGCCAGTTGCCGGATCGCGGTTACAATTCCCACCCCCGTCATGACCCTTGGTGTCGGCTTCGCCACTCTGGGTGCGCCCCGCTCCGTGATGTCGTGATCGACGTCGGGGCTCCATTTCGGGGTGGCGGAGCGGCCGCTTTGGGACGGTGCTCCCGTCGGTCCGTTTCGATGTCCGTCCGGACGGGGTGAAGGGGTCGGCGCGGAGGAGTGACGCCGCTCCACCCGGCTCGGGCGCGGCGACCCCCTCCTGTCGCCGCGACCGAGCTCGGTGGACCCTGACCGGGTGATCGTAAGCAGCCGGTGATCAGGGCGTAACGAGGTATCACTCTAGCGAGTGAAGATCCAGTGGAGTGTGTGATTCCACTCCTGGGGTTGTGTAGGTGGAGCGGCCCGAGTGGCGACTGGTGTCAACGAGGCGTCAAGCGGGCGTGAAGCCCGCGTCAAGGTCGGCCGACCGACCGTCAGGGCGGCGTCAGCGGAGGGTTTCCGACCGGCTCGGGAGGGTTGGCTCGGGGCGCTGCTCGTTGTCACCCGTTCGCCCGGGAAGGTTCGCCATGCTCCGCACGTCCCCGATGAGGGAGGTCCCCGCCGACGGGGCCCCGCGAGTCCCGGCGCAGTCCCCGCCGCAGGCTCCGCACCCCGCCCGGCACCGGGCGCCCGCCGGGCTGTTCGACCCGAAACAGCTGTTCACCGCCGTGCCCGAGGCACTGCGCAAGCTGCACCCCCGGCTGATGGTCCGCAACCCGGTGATGTTCGTGGTCGAGGTGGGGTCCGCGCTCACCACGCTCTCCGCCGTCCTGCAGCCCAGCGTCTTCAGCTGGCTGATCAGCGGTTGGCTCTGGTTGACCGTGGTCTTCGCCAACCTGGCCGAGGCGGTGGCCGAGGGCCGCGGCCGGGCGCAGGCGGAGTCGCTGCGCAGGGCGCGCACCGGGACGGTGGCCCGGCGGATCCTGCACTGGCGGGTCGGCCTGACGAACTGGACCGAGGAGCAGGTGCCGGCCGAGGAACTGCGGCCGCACGACTTCGTCGTGGTCGCGGCCGGTGAGCTGATCCCGGGCGACGGCGACGTGGTCGACGGGATCGCCGCCGTCGACGAGTCGGCGATCACCGGGGAGTCGGCCCCGGTGATCCGTGAGGCCGGCGGCGACCGGTGCGCGGTGACCGGTGGCACCACGGTGCTCTCCGACCGGATCGTGGTGCGGATCACCTCCCGCCCCGGCCTGACCTTCCTGGACCGCATGATCGCCCTGGTCGAGGGCGCCGAGCGGAAGAAGACGCCGAACGAGATCGCGCTCAACCTGCTGCTGGCCGCGCTCACCGTGGTCTTCATCCTCAGCGTGGTCACCCTCCAGCCGATGGCGATCTACGCCGGCGCCGAGCAGAGCACGGCGGTGCTGGTCGCCCTGCTGGTGGCGCTGATCCCGACCACCATCGGGGCGCTGCTCTCGGCGATCGGCATCGCCGGGATGGACCGGCTGGTGCAGCGCAACGTGCTGGCGATGTCCGGCCGGGCGGTGGAGGCGGCCGGCGACGTCAGCACCCTGCTGCTGGACAAGACGGGCACCATCACCTTCGGCAACCGGCAGGCCGTCGGCCTGGTCCCGCTCGCGGGAGTGACGGCCGGTTCGCTGGCGGAGGCGGCCCAGCTGTCCAGCCTGGCCGACCAGACCCCGGAGGGCCGTTCGGTGGTGGTGCTGGCCGAGGAGCGGTACGGGCTGCGGGCCCGGGCCGAGGGGGAGCTCGGACGGCTGGCGTTCGTGCCGTTCAGCGCGCAGACCCGGATGAGCGGGGTCGACGTCGGGCGCCCGGACGGCTCGCTGGTCCGGGTCCGCAAGGGTGCCGCGGCGGCGGTGGCCGACTGGGTCCGCGAGTGCGGCGGCCGCATCCCGCCCGGGACCGGGGAGGCGGTGGAGGCCATCGCGGCCGACGGCGGGACCCCGCTGCTGGTCGCGGTCGACGACCGGTACGGCGCTCGGGTGCTCGGCGTGGTCCACCTCAAGGACGTGGTCAAGGACGGCATCCGGGAGCGCTTCGCCCAGCTGCGCCGGATGGGCATCCGGACCGTCATGGTGACTGGCGACAACCCGACGACCGCCCGGGCGATCGCCGCGGAGGCCGGAGTGGACGACTTCCTGGCCGAAGCGACGCCGGAGGACAAGCTGGCGCTGATCAAGCGGGAGCAGCAGGACGGCCGGCTGGTCGCGATGACCGGCGACGGGACGAACGACGCTCCCGCGCTGGCCCAGGCCGACGTCGGGGTGGCGATGAACACCGGCACCTCGGCCGCCAAGGAGGCGGGCAACATGGTGGACCTGGACTCCAACCCCACCAAGCTGATCGAGATCGTCGAGACCGGCAAGCAACTGCTCATCACCCGAGGGGCGTTGACCACCTTCTCGATCGCCAACGACGTCGCGAAGTACTTCGCGATCATCCCGGCGATGTTCGCCAGCGTGTACCCGGGCCTGGCGGACCTCAACGTCATGGAGCTGCACAGCCCGAAGTCCGCGATCACCTCGGCGATCATCTTCAACGCGCTGATCATCGTGGCCCTGATCCCGCTGGCGCTGCGCGGGGTGCGCTACCAGCCCGCGTCCGCCTCCGACCTGCTCCGGCGCAATCTGTGGGTGTTCGGTCTGGGCGGGCTGGTGCTGCCGTTCCTCGGGATCAAGCTGATCGACCTGCTGGTGGTGCAGTTCATCCCCGGGTTGTGACCCCCGGCCTGTGCTCACCGGGCCGTGAGGGGCGGGGAGGGCGCTGGTCCCGCCTCGGGCCCGCCCGTCCCCCGACCGACCGGGCGTCGCGCTACGCCCCGCGATACCGGGCCGATACTGCCACCGGGCACGATGACGGGGCGACGGAGACCGGGTCTCGAACGGGGGGACCCGGTAACCCGTCGCCGTCCGGGCGAGCCCGGGCGGCGGGACCGTCGGCGGACCGGTCCTGCCGCCCCGACCCGCCCGGAACTCCCCTCACCCCCGCCCGCTCACCGCCAGGGCCTGCCCCACCAGTACTGGCACCAGGCGGGCGGGGGCCGGGGGAGCCGAGGCCAGCGCCGCCCGCAGCAGTGCCTGCGACCGTAGCGGCGCCGGGTCCAGCAGCAGGCTGCGCTCCCGGGCGAAGGCCCGCAACAGCGAGTGGCAGCCGTACCGGCCGGGTTCCCTGGCGATCAGCAGATGGGCGTCGGCCAGTTGCTCCAGCAGCTCCTCCACGCGCCGGACCGGCTCGTCCAGCAGCGCGGCGGCGACCGCTAGCCGGATCAGCCCGCCGTCCAGCAGCGCGAGCAGCCTGAAGGCCCGGGCGGCCGCCGGATCCAGCGCGTCGTAGCTGCGGGCGAACTCGGTCCGGACGTCCAGCCCACCGATCCGCAGCTCGTTGAGCAGCCGCTGGTCGTCGCTCAGCCGGTCGGCCAGGTCGCGCACCCGCCAGGACGGTCGGGCGACCAGCCGGGCCGCACAGATCCGCAGCGCCAGCGGCAGCCGTCCGCACAACGCCGCCACCGCGGCCGCGGCCAGCGGATCGGCGGCCACCCGGTCCGGGCCGACGGTCCGGCGCAGCAGGGCCTCCGCCTCGTCCGTGGTCAGCATCCCCAGCTCGACCCGGAGCGCCCCGAGCAGGTCGCCCAGCCGGTTGCGGCTGGTGATCACGGTCGCGTTCGCGGTGTCGCTCGGCAGCAGCGGCCGGACCTGCGCGCTGTCCCGGGCGTCGTCCAGTACGACCAGCAGCCGCCGGCCGGCCAGCACCGAGCGGTAGAGCGCGACCCGGGCCGCCGGCCCGGCCGGTATCGCCCCGGCGGCCACCCCCAGGGTGAGCAGGAAGGTCCGCAGCAGCTCGGCGGGCTCGGCCGGGTCCGCCGAGCTGCCGCGCAGGTCGGCGTAGAGGACGCCGTCCGGGAACGCGGCCCGGGCGGCGTGCGCGGCCTGCCCGGCCAGCGCGCTCTTGCCGGCGCCAGGCGGCCCGGTGACCACCGCGACCGGCGGGCAGCCGTGGTTCGGCGCGGTCAGCCCGGTGGTGAGGATGGCCAGCTCGCCGGCCCGTCCGGTGAAGTCGGCCAGGCTCGCCGGCAGCTGGAACGGGACGACGGGGACGGGCCGGGCGGCCTCCTCCCGGGCGGCCGGCGGCGGGCCGGCGAGCGGCTCGTCCGGCTCATCGCCCGCCGGGACGCCCGGTACCGGCTCGAGCCACCCGCTCGGCTCCTGCTCGGCCGCGAGGATCCGTTGCTGCACCGCGCGCAGCTCGGCGCCCGGCTCGACGCCGACCTCGTCGGCCAGGATCCGGTGCACCTGCCGGTAGACGCCGAGTGCCTCGGACTGCCGGCCGCAGTGGTAGAGCGCCGTCATCAGCTGGGCCCAGAAGCGCTCCCGCTCCGGGTAGGCGGTGGTGAGCGTGCGCAGCTCGGGGATGACCGCGGCGGCCCGGCCGAGCCGCAGCGCGGCTTCCAGCCGCGCCTCGACGGCATCGAGCCGGATCTCCGCCAGCCGCCCGGCCTCCTCCTGGCGCAGCACCTCCGCCGGCACGTCCACCAGCGCCGCCCCGCGCCACAGCGCCAGCGCCTCGTCCAGCAGGGCGACGGCGCGCCCGGCCGCGCCCCCGCGCAGCGCCGCGACGCCCTGGTCGCGCAGCTCGATGAAGTGCTGCGCGTCGAACTCGCCGGGCAGCACCCGGATCAGATATCCGCCGGACCGGGTCTCGATCCGTTCGCCGGCCGCCCCGAGCCCCTGCCGCAGCCGCATCACGTAGTTGCGCAGCGTGGTGGGCGCGCTGCGCGGCGGACGGCCGTCCCAGACGACCTCCGCCAGCTGGTCGACCGGGACCACCTGTCCGTGCCGCACCAGCAGCGCCGCCAGCAGGGCCCGCTGTTTGGCCGCGGCGACGGCCTGGACCGCCGCGCCGTCGTGCACCAGCAGCGGTCCCAGAATCCCGAACTTCATCTGCCTGCCCTCCCCGGAATGCTGATCGCGGGCGGATCGAGGGCCGACCGAACGTCGGCCGTCCAACCCGCGGGCTCCGCGTCGTGCCCCCGACACGGGGCCGATCACCGGTTCAGTTCTAGTGCTGGTCGGCGTTGTCCGGCGGGTCCGGAGGGGGTCGGTCAATCAATTCCGTACAACGCCGACGGGGCGCGCACCACGCCGGTGCGGGTGCGCGCCGACGATCCGGTACCGGCCCGCGTCGGGCCGGTACCGGGTGCCGGGTCGGTACGGGTCAGCCGCAGTGGCTCCAGCCACTGGTCCAGCTCGCGCTCTGGTACGTGCCGCCCCACTCCACGCACTGGCCGGCCGCGGGCAGGGAGACCGGGCCCGCGTAGTAGCTGAAGTTGCCCGGGTTCGAGCTGGACCCGCCGCCCTGCACGCTGAGCGTCGCGTTCATCGGCACCGCGCCGCCCGGCTGGTCCACCAGGGTGGTCACGCAGTTCTGCCCGGTGGCGGCGCTGTAGTCCAGGTAGACCACCGCGTTGCCGAGGTCGTGGTAGTCGACCAGGCCGAAGCCGCTGCCGCACAGCGCGTTCGGGTTGTACGAGTTGGTGGCCTGGACCGGCGCCGGGGTCTTCCCGCTGCTCACCGGGCTGCTGTAGCCCACGATGTAGTAGCCGTCGGCGGTGTCCACGTTGCCGGGCTCGCTGCCGACCGCCTTCTGGCCGGCGGCGATGGTGATCGAGGCGACGTGCGAACTGGCCGCCCAACCGGACTCACCGAGCCCGCTGGTGCCGCCCCAGTCGCCGTTGGCGGTGACGATCGAGCCGTCGGCGTTCACCGCGGTCACGATGCCGACGTGGTGCAGCTCGGAGTCCTGGAGGCTGCCGTAGACCACCGCGTCGCCGGGCTGCGGGCTGTACGAGGCGCTGGTGTGCAGGGTGCCGTTGGTCGCGCCGTAGGTGAGGAAGCTCGCGGCGGCGGCGGACAGGCCGCCGGTGTGGAGGCCGGACTGCTGCCAGACCCACTCGGCGAAGTCGGCGCACCAGTACTCGGGGCTGCCCGCGTCGCCGGTGCAGCTGTTCTCGAACTGCGAGCCGCCGAGGCTGTTGGTGGTCGGGGTGTTGGCGCAGGTTCCGGCGGTCTTGTTGACGTTGGCGGCGGCAAGTGAGGCGGCGTCACCGGGGGTGGCGGCTGACGCGGTCGGGGCCTGGGTGAGCGTCACCAGGCCCGCGACCAGGAGCGCGGCTGCCGCGCCGGATATCCGGCGCAGCAGCGTGCACAGACGGTCGGGGTTCACCGTGGTCCTTTCGGAGCGGGGACGGGGGCAGGCGTGGCCGTTCACCGAAGGGCCACACGTGTTCCGCGCCAGTCTCCTGAGGCGCCGTATCGTTCCCGTCGCGCGTCGTCCCGGCGTCCGTCAGCCCGGGTGCTGCATGTACTGACAGGCCTTCTGCTCGGCGTCGGTGAGCTGGTCCGCGCTCAGTGTCACCGGCGCCGCCGTGCCGCCGGGGCTCAGCTGCCGGGCGTCGGCGACCTGGGTCGGCGCCGAGCCGCCGAGGCAGGCGACGCCCACCAGGACGTAGCTGCCCGAGGGCTGCTGGGGCAGCGATCCGGTCTGCAGGGTCGCCGGGAACCCGTTGCTGGCGTCGGAGCTGAAGCCCAGTTGGTGCCAGGCCGGCCCCGGGGTCGAGCCGCTCCCGCTGGCGTAGTAGCCGGCGTAGCCGACGATCCCCACGTTCGCCCCGCTGGCGTGCAGCGTGAGGGTGCTGGGAGCGCCGTTCTGCGGTGCCGCGGTGAGCGTCAGCTGGGCGGGCATCGGGACGTCGTCGGCGCACTGGGTCGGCGGCATGCCGGCCGGCGGATTGTTGTGCACGACGGCCGAGGAGACCAGGCCGCCCCCGCTGAGCTCGAACCAGCGCATGTCCGGCATCCCCGAGGTGGTGTCCACCACGGTGTCCCCGAGGCAGTAGCCGATGAACCGCAGCTCGCAGCCGCTGGGGACGTTCTGGCTCACCGGGGAACTCAGCACGGCACCGGTGTGGATCCGGGTGTTGGGCTGGTAGGTCAGCCCGGTGAACGCCGTGGCCGCCTGCTCGGCGGCGCCGCTCGGCGCGGCCGGGCAGGGGGAGGCGGCCGCCGCCGGGTGGCTGCCGCCACTCTTCTCCGGCAGCCAGAGCACGAGCGCCGTGATCAGGCCGGCCAGCACCGCGGCGACGCCCACCACGGACCAGCGGGAGCGCAGCCAGCGGCTGAGCAGGACGCTGCCGGCTCCGTGCTCCGCCGGTCCGCCGGCCGGCCCGCTGATCTCCTCCACGGCGGACACCTCGGACGGCGTGGCGGGTCCCGCGGTGGGCAGGTGGGACGGCGCGGCCGGCGTGACGGAGGGTCGGGCCGCCGGCCCGGGTATCGACTCCGCCGCCCTGGCGGACTGGGCCGCGGCCCGCTCGGCCGTCAGTTCCCGGTCCAGCCGCTGCCAGCGCTCCTCCCAGAGCGCGACATCGCCGCCGCAGGCCCCGACGTAGGCCAGCGTCACCTCCAGGCTGGGCTGACGGGTGCCGCCGGCAGCGTCGCTGAGGGTGGTGGCGCCGAAGCCGGCCCGCTCGGCGAGCGCTCGGTAGGTCGGGTTGCCCGCCTCCTCGCGCACCACGCGCAGGTCGTATGCGAACGCCTGTAGCGGGCCCTCGGTCGGGTCGATCGGGCGTGGTTTGCGGGCCAACGATTCTCCTAGCCTTGCCGCCGGTTACCGGACTGTCGCGGCATGCTAGAGCCTGGCCAAGTCGGAGGTGTCACCGCCCGCCCCGCCCGCCCGCCTCCGCGCAGTTGGTCAAAAGGACAGGGTAGGCGGATTTATCGAACTCTTCTTCACTTCTCCGGGAGTTCCGCCAGGAGGCCACGCACCCGGAACGCAACCTTCCGCACCGCCGGGCGATCAGAGCGACCGTCAGGCCGGCTGCCCGTCAGGCCGGCCGCCCGTCAGGCAGGCCGGGCCGAGCCCGAGCCGCTCACACCCCGAGCACGAGCAACAGCAGGGCCGCCAGCAGTACGGCGGTGCCGAGTGCCAGGAAGGCGTACTCCAGCCCGCGCCGCTCCCGCCCGTCGACCAGCACCTGCCGCGGGTCCGCCGGGTCGTACCGGACCCGGACCGTCGCGCCGTCCACCAGCGGATGGGACCGGCCGGGCGGCACGGGCGAGAACACCTCCACCACCCGGCCGTCCTCGGTGGCGAACTGCAGCAGCGGGCGGATCGCGCCCGAGCGGTCCTCCGGCCCGAGTGCCCGGTAGCGGACCAGTGCCTGCGCCGAGGCGCCGGACTGCCGCAGCCGGCGGATCTCGTGCAGACCCACCGCGCCCGCCAGGTACGCGACCAGCCCGCCGAGTCCGGCGAACAGTGCCAGTCCGTCCCAGATCGTTCCGCCCATCGCCCCGCACCCTCCTGCCGTCACTCGCGCCTTCTCCTTCCAGTCTGCGCGCCCCCGCCGCGCCGCGCGGCCCGGTCGCCCGGATCCGATCCGCCGTCAGGACCCGGGGGCGGTGGGCGGCGACACGGCTCGGCCCCCGTCCGGCGTGCGGGCGGGGGCCGAACGGCGCAGTGCCGGGCTCAGCCGGCCTTGGCCGCCAGCACGTCGACCTTGATGATCTCCGGCGCCGTGGCCAGCAGCTCCGGTGCCCGCTCCATCAGGGCCTGGGCGATGGCGCCGTTCAGGTGTGCCTCGCGGCCCTCCTCGTCCTCGAAGGTGTCGAAGATCCCGAAGGTGGTCGGGCCCTCCCGGAACGCGTACCAGGTGACCGTGGCCTGCTCGGCGCGGGCAAGCTCCAGCGCGCCGGTCAGCAGTTGGGCCAGCTCCTCGGCGCGTTCGGGCCTGGCTTCGAGGTGGGCGCGCAGGCCGATCTTCGTCATGGGGGGCTCCTTGCAATCGGTCGTTGTCGGGTCGGTTCGGCCCGGGTGTTCGGTACGACGATCACGTTAGGGTGGGGCCGGACGGCATACGAGTGTCGTAAACGACACCATTGGTACGGTTCCCGCCATGGATGTCACGGTGCTGGTCCTCGACGGTGTCTTCGACTCGGGGCTGTCCGCCCTGCTGGACGTGCTGCGAACCGCCAACGAGCTGCGCGGCGAGCTGTCCAACCCGCCGCACTGGCAGGTGTGCACGGTCGGCTTCGACGGCCCGGTCCGCACGGCCGCCGGCCACCTGGTCCCGGTCGAGCCGGCCACCCTCACGGACCGCACCGAGCTGCTGGTGCTGCCCGGGGTGAGCGGTCGCACCCCCGAGCAGCTGGTCGAGTTCGCCGCCGCCCGGGCCACCGCGCCGGCCCGGGCGTTGCTGCGGGAGGCCCGGGAACGCGGGCTGCCGCTCGCCTCGGCCTGCTCGGGCACCTTCCTGCTCGCCGAGTCCGGCGTGCTGGACGGTGGACGGGCCACCACCAGCTGGTGGCTGGCGCCGGCGTTCCGGCAGCGCTACCCCGCGGTCGAGCTGGACGACACCCGGATGGTGGTCGACTCGGACGGCGTCACCACGGCCGGCGCGGCCTTCGGGCACGTGGACCTCGCCCTCGCCCTCGTCCGGATGCGCAGCCCCGCGCTGGCCGAGTTGGTCGCCCGCTACCTGGTGGTCGACGACCGGCCCTCGCAGGCCAGCTACGTGGTGCCCAGCGTGCTCGCCCGGCACGACCCGACGGTGGCCGCCTTCGAGGCCTGGGTCCGGGCCCGGCTCGCCGAGCCGCTGAACGTCCCGGACGCGGCGCGGGCGCTGGGCGTCAGCGAGCGCACCCTGCAGCGGGCCGTTCGCCGCACGCTGGGCAGCTCGCCGGTACGGTTCGTCCAGGACGTCCGGCTGGAGCAGGCCTGCCACCTGCTGCGCACCACCGATCTCTCGGTGGAGGCGGTGGCCCACCGGGTCGGCTACGAGAACGGCAGCACGCTGCGGGTGCTGCTGCGCGACCGACGCGGCCTCACCGCGGGCGCGCTGCGCGGGCGCTGACCGCCACCGCGGTGCGACCGATCACCGCTCCCGAGGCGTCTGGCTCTTTGACCGCGTGATCTCCGATCACGGGCGGACCAGAGGGAGCGACCGGACGGCATGACGGACGGACTCATCGCGGACGGGCTCGTCGCGGACGGGCTCATCGACGAGCGGCAGGACCACCCGGGCGCGCCACCGACCCCGGAGCCCGAGGTCCCTCCCGGCACCGGCCGGCGCACCCGGCACCGGCGCGCCCGAGCCGGGTCGGCCGGATCGCTGGAGGCCCTGCTGCTCACTATGGCGGTCCTGCTGGTCGTCCCGCGGCTGCTGCCCGCCGGCCTGCTCGGCGCGCCCTGGCTCCAGGCCTGGTCCGCGGTCTTCGTCGCGCTCTGCGTCCAGGCACTGCCGTTCCTGCTGCTCGGCACGGTGCTCTCGGCCGCCGTCGCGGCCTTCGTCCCGGCCGGCCTGTTGGAACGGGCGCTGCCGGCGCGACCGGTGCTCGCCGTGCCGATCGCCGGGGTGGCGGGCGTGGTGCTGCCCGGCTGCGAGTGCGCCTCGGTCCCGGTGGCCGGGCGGCTGATCGCCCGCGGGGTGGCGCCGGCCGCCGCGCTGGCCTTCCTGCTCTCCTCACCGGCGATCAACCCGGTGGTGCTGACCGCGACGGCCGTCGCCTTCCCCGGGCGGCCGGAGGTGGTGCTGGCCCGGTTCGTCGCCTCGCTGGTCACCGCGGTGGTGATGGGGCTGCTGTGGGCGCGGTTCGGCCGCCCGGAGTGGCTGCGGCCGCGGCCCTGGCGTGAGCCGGCGGACGGCACCGGGCGCTGGTCCGTCTTCCGCTCCTCGCTGGAGCACGACTTCCTGCACGCGGGCGGCTTCCTGGTGATCGGCGCGACCACCGCCGCCACGCTCAACGCCGCCGTGCCGCAGGGGGCGCTGAAGGACCTGGCCCAGATCCCCGGGGTGTCCGTGCTGGTGCTGGCCGTGCTCGCGGTGCTGCTCGCGGTCTGCTCGGAGGCGGACGCCTTCGTGGCCTCCGGCCTGACCGCGTTCCCGCTGGTGGCGCGGCTGGCGTTCATGGTGGTGGGGCCGATGGTGGACGCCAAGCTGATCGCGCTCCAGGCGGGCACCTTCGGCCGGTCGTTCGCCTGGCGGTTCTCGGCGGCGACCTTCGTGGTCGCGGTGCTGTCGGCGGTCCTGGTGGGCGGGTGGTTGCTGTGAGGCGGGAGACTCGGGCGGTGCTGCTGGTGCTGGTGGGGGCGGCGCTGCTGCACCTGTCACTCTTCAGCGACCTCTGCCTGCGCTACGTCCGGGCGACCCTGCGGCCGTACCTGGTGACGACGGGCGCGCTGCTGGTGCTGCTGGGGCTGGCGAGCGCGCTCGCCGCGCTCCGCGCCCTGCGTGCCGGGCACGACGATCACGGGCACGACCGTGCTCCCGATCCCGATCCCGAGCACGGTGACGGTCACGGTCACGCGCACGGTCCCGGTGGCCCGCGGATCGCCTGGCTGCTGGTCCTCCCGGTGGCGGCGGTCTTCCTGATCGCGCCACAGGCCCTCGGCGCGTACACCGCGCAGCGCACCGCCGCCACGCCCGTCCGTCCGGCCACCGCGGACACCGGCTTCCCGGCGCTGGCCGCCGGAGACCCGCTGGTGATGACGGTCAACTACTTCGACATCCGGGCGCTCTGGGACACCTCCAAGTCCCTCCAGGGGCGCCGGGTCCAGCTCACCGGCTTCGCCACCCCGGACCCGGCCGGCGGCTGGGACCTCACCCGGCTCACCATCACCTGCTGCGCCGCCGACGCCCGCGCCTCGAAGGTGCGCGTCACCGGCGCGGCGGCCCCGCGGGAGGGAACCTGGGTGCGCGTGGTCGGCAGCTGGCAGCCCCCGGCCACGCCCACCCCGAGCGACGACGACACCGACCCGCCGACCCCGCAGCTGACGGCCCAGCAGCTGACCGAGATCCCCCAACCGGCCGACCCGTACGAGTAGCGGGAGGGCGGCGGGGGGCGAAGTTCAGCTGTCGGAGGCCCGCACAGCGGTCGCCTGTCGCAGGGCCGTGCGGATCCGGGCGGCGGTCTCCAGGGCCCCGGCCTCGTTCGGGTAGTGGCCGCGCGGCCAGAAGAAGCCGCGCAGGCCGTCCCCGCGGTGGCGCGGGACCACGTGGACGTGCAGGTGCGGGACGGACTGGCTGACCCGGTTGTTCATCGCGACGAACGAGCCGGCGGCGGCCGTCGCCTGCTCCACCGCCGCCGTGACCGCACGGACCCGGGTGAAGAAGGGGCCGACCAGCTCGTCCGGCAGGTCGGTCAGCGTCGCGGCGTGCAGCACCGGGACGACGAGCACGTGGCCGGGGAAGAGCGGCCGGTGGTCGAGGAAGGCCACTGCCACCCCGTCCCGGGACACCTCGTGCACCGCCGCCTCGCCCGCGACCGCCGCGCAGAACAGACACTCCACCCGCCCATTCCACGCCGTGCCCCGCGGCCCCGCGCGCCGGGAGCGGAGCCGGGAGCGGCAGAACGGCCGCCGGCCGGGCCACCCCCGCGGGGGCGACCCGGCCGGCGGCCGTGCGTGGTGCGCGGTGGCTCAGGCCCGGGCGGGCTCCGCCGCCGCCGAGGTCGGGTCCGCGTCCGTGCCCTGCGCCGTCAGCTCGGCGCGGACCTGCGCCAGCGACGGGTTGGACCAGGCGCTGCGGACGCCCCAGAAGTAGGTGCCCAGGCCGATCAGGGCGACGACCAGCAGGTCCACGCCCTGCGGCAGGTAGCCGTGGCCGCCGAAGTCCTTGGCGCCGGCCCAGGAGACCGCGGCCATCACCAGCAGGTACCCGACCACCCAGGCACCCGCCTTGAGGTGCGGCTTCAGCTCGGCCCACGGCTTGCGCAGCTCGTACCAGGCCCAGATCGGCAGCCCGGCGGCCATCAGCAGGATGACCTTGCCGGTGAGCGGCCAGCGGGCCCAGTAGAGCACCAGCGACCCGAAGACCATCGCGATCGGCGCGATCACCGGCATCGCCTTCAGCCTGACCGGGCGCGGCAGGTCCGGCGCCAGCCGGCGCAGCGCCATCACGGCGACCGGGCCGGTGATGTACGAGATCACGGTGGCCACCGAGACGATCTCGGCCAGCGAGCCCCAGCCGCGGAAGACCGCGAGGAAGAGGAAGGCGATGAACAGGTTGAGCAGCAGCGCCGGGCGCGGGATGCCGGTCTTGGGGTCCACCCGGCCGAAGATCGACGGCAGGTGGCCGTTCTCCTGCACACCGTGGATCATGCGCGAGGTGGTCGCGGCGTAGATCATGCCGGTGCCGGTGGGGGAGATGAAGGCGTCCGCGTAGAGCAGCATCGCGAGCCAGTTCAGGCCCCAGGCCGTCGCGAGGTCGGCGAGCGGCGAGTTGTAGTTCAGGCTCGCCCAGCCGTGCGACAGGTCGGCGGACGGGATGGCCACCAGGAAGGCGACCTGCAGCGCGACGTAGATCACCAGCGCGATCAGGATCGAGCTGATCACCGCCTTGGGCAGCGACTTGCCCGGGTTGCGGGCCTCGCCGGCCAGGTTCAGCGGCGACTGGAAGCCGTTGTAGGCCCAGACGATGCCGGAGACCGCGACCGCCGTGAACACCGAGCTCCAGCCGTTGGGCGTGAAGCCGCCGTGGTCCTGGAGGTTGTGGGTGTCGAAGTGCGCGAGCAGCAGGCTGCCCGCGGTCAGCGTCGGGACGACCACCTTGAAGACGGTGATCGCGGTGTTGGTCTTGGCGAACAGGGTGATCGCGAACCAGTTGAGCAGGAAGTACCCGATCAGCAGCACCGAGGCCAGTGCGACACCGGATGTGGTGAGTTCGCTGCCGTTGTACAGGCGCTGTGCCCAGCCGAAGTGCCAGGAGCTCATGTACTGCACGGAGGCGGTGGCCTCACCGGGGATCACCGAGACGATGGCGATCCAGTTGGCCCAGGCCGCCAGGTAGCCGGCGAGCGAGCCGTGCGAGTACTGCCCGTACCGGACCATGCCGCCGGCCTTGGGGAACATCGAGCCGAGCTCGCTGTAGGTGAGGGCGATGGTGAGCGCCACGGCGGCGCCGATCACCCAGGCGAGGATCGCGGCGGGCCCGGCCAGCTTGGCCGCGCGCTCGGCACCGAAGAGCCAGCCGGAGCCGATGATCGAGCCGAGACCGACCGCGGTGAGGCTGATCGTGCCGAGTGAGCGGCGGTAGTGCTGATGGGACGCCGTTTTCGGCTCTGATGCGCTCAACGTCTCAGTCCTCCCTGTTCTCCCCAGGCCCGGGATGCGGGTCCTGCTCGTGGTCGGGCTCAGGTCGCGCGGGTGGCGGGCCTGAGCGTGGGCAACGCGGAGCAGACTATGGGACGAACCGGGACGCAATGCTCAGGTAAAGCTCAAATCGAACGATCGTTGCCATCTCGTGTCCGTTAATCGGGGGCGCTGGCAAACGGCTTTGTGATAATCGCCTCAGCTCGGCGGGTGGGCACGCCATGCCGGGCGCGACGGCTGGGGCGGGGTGGCACGCCTGGGGTGCAGTGGCACCCCTGGTACAGGCATGACAAAGAAATACCCATGGCTCGGACAAGCCGAGGACGCGCCGGTGCGTACGGGAGTTCGATGTCCTCCACGCCGTCGTCGACGGGACCTACCATCCCCCAGGGACACCCATGCGACGTTCCACCCGAAGCCGTGCCACCGCGTCGGTTCTCGGCACCACCGCCCTCCTGGTGACCACCGCGGTCACCGGCGCCGTACCGGGCGCGGCCACCGTGGCGGCAGCCGCCACCGGCGGCAGCCCCCGACCGGTACCGGCCGCGATCGGCCACCGGATGGTGTCCGGGCAGTACCCCAGCCCACTCAGCACCAGCCAGTGCCAGACCCAGCTCAAGGCGTCCTGCTACGGCCCGCTCCAGCTGGAGCAGGCGTACGACGAGAAGCCCCTCTTCGACCGGGGGATCAACGGCACCGGCCGCACGATCGTGATCGTCGACTCGTTCGGCACCCCCACCATCCAGCACGACCTGGACGTCTACAGCGCCCACTACGGCATCCCCAGCGCCAACGTGCAGGTGGTGAAGTGGGGGACGGTACCGCCCTTCGACCCCTCCAACAGCGACATGACCGGCTGGGCCGAGGAGACCACGATCGACGTCGAGATGGCCCACGCGATGGCGCCCGGCGCCAAGATCGTGCTGGTCGAGACCGGCGTCTCGGAGAACGAGGGCACCACCGGGTTCCCGGAGATGATGGCGGCCGAGGACTCCCTGATCAAGCAGGGCGTCGGCGACGTGATCTCGCAGAGCTTCGGCGCCACCGAGAACACCTTCCCGGGCTTCGACCAGGGCGACTACTCCAGCCTGCTCAACCTGCGGTACGCCTTCAAGGACGCCCAGGCGCACGGCGTCACCGTGCTGGCCGCCTCCGGCGACAGCGGCTCCACCGACGACGAGTCCGACGGCAGCACCCTCTACCCGTACCCGGTGACCTCCTGGCCGCCCTCCGACCCGCTGGTCACCGGCGTCGGCGGCACCTCGGTCCACCTGGACGACAACGGCAACCGGGTCAGCCCGGACACCGTCTGGGACGACCCGGCCGACGGCGGCGCCTCGGGCGGTGGCAAGTCCAAGGTCTTCAGCCGGCCGCTCTTCCAGACCGGAGTCAGCAACGTGGTGGGCGACTCGCGCGGCGTGCCGGACATCAGCATGCTCGGCGACCCGAACACCGGCGTCTGGACGTACAACAGCTTCGGTCCGCAGGACGACGGCTGGGAGCTGTGGGGCGGCACCAGCGTGGCCACCCCGATCTTCTCGGGCGTGGTGGCGCTGGCCGACCAGCTGGCCGGGCACCGGCTGGGCAACCTCAACCAGGGCCTGTACGCGCTCGGCGCGCTCCAGCAGGCCGGGTTCAAGCAGACCGGGCTGACCGACATCGTGGGCGGCTCGAACACCAACGGCGGGGTGCCCGGCTGGCCGGCCACCCCGGGCTACGACCTGGCGACCGGCTGGGGCACGGTGGACGCCGCCAAGTTCGTCCCGATGATCGCGGCGCTCGGCTAGATCCGAGTGGTCAGCCCTGCCGCGCCGGTGTCCGCCGGCGCGGCAGGCTGGCCAGCACGCCCAGCGCGAGCGCCGCGACCACCGCGGCGAAGACCGTCCCGGCGGTGCGCAGCCCGGTGGGCGCGATCAGCACCCCGACCCCGATCGCCGGCAGCGCCAGCAGGCCGTAGACCGCCGCGAACAGCGCCGAGAACGCCTGCCCCCGGACCGCGGGTTCGGCGCCCTCGGTGATCAGCGCGATCCCGTCGCCGATCGCGAGCCCGGTCGCCAGGCCGTCCACCACCGCGGCGGCGACCAGCGGCGCGAGCGTGACGGTCAGCATCGCGGTGGCGATCAGCGCGGCGGACCCGACCAGCCCCAGGCAGGCGATCGGCAGCACCGCGCGCGGCCGCAGCACCCGGGCCAGCAGCTGCCCGCCGGCGGCGCCGACGAACGCGAGGGCCACCGTCACCCCCGAGAGCACGGGGGAGTTCAGGTGCAGCGGGCCGGCGAGGAAGAGCCCGGTGGTCGCGGTCAGCACGCCGACCACGGCGAAGCCCGCGCCGGCCGTCAGCGCGCTGCGGGCGAACGGCGCCCGGATCCCGGCCGGGACCTTCGGCAGCGTCGGCCGCAGCCGGCCCGCCCCGCGCCGGGCGACCGTCTCCGGCACGCCCCCCAGCAGCGCCAGCGCCACCAGCAGCACGGCGGCGTTCACGATCCAGACCAGCCGCAGCGGCGAGGGCGCGAACTGCGCCAGCACCCCGGCCAGCACCGGACCGGTGGCCAGTCCGCCCATGTTGGCGGCCAGCGCGATCCGGCCGGCCCGGAGCCGGTGCCCGGGCGGTGCCAGCTCGGTGAGGTGCGCGGTGGCGGCACCGGTGACCAGGGCCACGGACAGGCCGGAGAGCACCCGGCCGACCAGCAGCACCCCCAGGTCGTCCGCGGCCAGGAACACCCCGGCGGCGGCCAGTGCCAGCAGCAGCGCGGCGACGGTGACCGGCCGCCGTCCGAACCGGTCGGAGAGCGACCCCGCCGCCAGCAGCCCCGCGACCACGCCGATCGCGTAGACCGCGAAGGCGATGGTGACCATCAGCGAGGAGAAGTCGAATGCGTGTTCGTAGTCGGGGTAGAGCGGGGTGGGGACGGTGGTGCCGGTCATCGTGGCCCAGAAGGCGACGGCCACGGCCGCGGTCGCCGCCCCGCCGTGGAGCCGGGGCAGCCGGGGCAGCAGCCGCGAGCGGGTCTCGCCGGTGGTCGTGCCGAGCGTGGTCATCCGTCCTCCGGGCCGGTGGAGTCGAAAGTCCCAGTGAAAGAGTCCCGTGGCCGAATGAACCGGTAAATCGACTCCGGCATTCCGTCACCACCGTCCTGCGGGCTCCGACCGGCCGGCGCGAGCGGGACGATGGGGGCATGCGCGAGCGAGTGGCCGTGGTGGCGGGCGGCGCGCCACCGGGGTCGGTGCGGCGGGACCTGGCCGGGCCGTTGCGCGGCCTGCTGGCCGGCCAGTGCCTGGGCCAGTGCGCGGACGGGCTGGCGCAGATCGCCTTCGCCCAGTTCGTCCTGTTCGACGTCGGGCGCGGCGCCACGCCGGCCCGGATCGCCGCCGTGCTGGCGGTCACCCTGCTGCCGTTCAGCGTGGCCGGGCCGTTCACCGGCGTGCTCATCGACCGCTTCGACCGCCGCCGCCTGCTGGTCGTGGTCTCGCTGCTGCGGCTCGCGCTGGTGCTGGCGAGCGTGGCGATCGTGGCGGCGCGGGCCACCGTCGCGGCCTACCTGGCGGTGCTGTTGCTGCTCTCGGCGTCCCGGCTGGTGCTGACCGCCAAGGGCGCCGCGCTGCCGCGGACGGTGCCGCCGGAGCGGCTGGTGCCGGCGAACGCGCTCTCCGCCGTCGCCGGGACGGCCGCAGCCTTCGTCGGTGCGGTCGGCGGCTCGCAACTGGTCGGCCACTCGGAGGCGGCCGGGCTGCTGCTCGCCGGTGTGTTCTACGCGCTGGCGGCGGTGGTCTTCGGGGCGCTGCCGGCCCTGGGCGGGCGGCGTGCCGAGCAGGTGCTGCCCCGGCTGCGACGGACCGCCGCCGACCTCGCCGACGGGATCCGCGCGGCGGCCCGCACCCCGGTGATCCGGCGCGCGCTGCTGAGCGTCGCCGCGCACCGCTTCCTGCTCGGTGCGGGCTTCGTGGTGCTGGTCCTGGTCGCCGACTCGGAGTACCGGCTGAGGGCCCCGGGATACGGGATCGCGCTGGCCGCCACCGGGGTGGCCGCCTTCACGGGCAGCCTGGCCGCGCCGCCGCTGGCCGCCCGGTACGGGACCCGGGCGCTGTTGCCGGCCGCCTTCCCGGTGGCGGGCGCCGGGGCGTACGTCGGCGGGCTCTACCCGTCGCTCTGGGTGCTGGTGCCCTGCGTCGGGGTGGCGGCCTTCGCCTTCCAGGTGCTCAAGGTGTCCGCTGACGCGCTGGTCGGCGGGACGGCGCCGGACGCCCTGCGCGGGCGGGTGTTCGCCTGCTACGACGTGCTGTACAACGTCGCGTTCGTGTTGGCCGGGCTGGCCATGGTGCCGTTCTGGCACCCGGGGCACGAGCGCGCGTTGCTCTGGTGGGTGGCCGCCGGGTTCGCGCTCGGCTGGACGGTGCTGCTGACGGCCGACCGGAGCCGGCGGCCGCACCGGCCGCACCGGGATCCGGCACGTCGGGTGCGCTGGGCTCGGCGGGGCGCCGCCGTCCTGTTCGGCGCGCTGCCCGCGCTCGCCCTGCCCGCCCCGGCCTGGTGGTGGCTGGCCTGGTTCGCGCTGGTCCCGCTGACCCTGCTGGTCCGGGCCGCGCCGACCCGGCGGGAGGGACTGGTCCGGGCCTGGTGGGGGCTGGGCGGCTTCGAGGTGGCCGCGCAGTACTGGCTGCTACCGAGCATCGGCCCGGCGCTGCCGCTGCTGGGCGCGCTGCTGGCGGCGCTCTGGCTGCCCTGGGGCTGGACGGTGCACCGGCTGCTGAACGGGCCGCTCACCGCCCGGCGCGCCGCGGCCGCCCTGCTGGCCGTGCCGAGCGCGTGGACCTGCGCGGAGGCGGTCCGGTCCTGGCAGAGCCTGGGCGGGCCGTGGGCGCTGCTCGGGGCGACCCAGTGGGACCGGCCCGCCCTGCTCGCCTCCGCCTCGCTCGGCGGGGTCTGGCTGACCGGCTTCCTGATCACCACGGTGAACACCGCGCTGGCGATCGCCGTGCTGAGTGCGCGGGCCCGCCCGCGCCCGGCAGCCGCCGTCACCGCGCTGGTCGCGGCGGCCGGCTGTCTGGCGGTCGGGCCGGCCTGGGCCGCGCTGGGACCGGCGCCGCGCCCGGACGGAACCGTCCCGATCGCCGTGGTGCAGCCCGGCGTGGTGGCCTCGCCCGCCGTCCGGCAGGCCGACGAGCAGGCCGCCACCGCCAGGCTGGCCGCCCTGCCGTCGGGCGAGCGCCCGGTGCTGGTGGTGTGGGGGGAGAGCAGCCTGGGCGCCGACCTCACCGGCTCCCCGGCGGGGCTCGCCCCGCTTCGGGCGCTCTCCCGTCGGGTCGGCGCCGACCTGCTGGTCAACGGCGACGCGCCGAGGCTCGGCACACCCGGCAGGTACAAGGAGTCCGCGCTGGTCTCGCCGGCCGGGATCGTGGGCGGTTACGACAAGATCCGGCTGGTCCCGTTCGGCGAGTATATCCCGCTGCGCTCGGCGCTCGGCTGGCTGACCGAGTTCTCCAAGGCCGCCCCGGTGAACGTGCTGCGCGGCGACCACACGGTGGTGCTGCACAGCTCGGGCCTCGCCTTCGGGCCGCTGATCTGCTTCGAGTCGGCCTTTCCCGACCTGGCCCGGACCGAGGTCGCGAACGGTGCCCAGCTGCTGGTCTACCAGAGCTCCGACTCGACCTTCCAAGGGAGTTGGGCGCAGCCGCAGCACGCCTCGCTGGCCGCCGTGCGAGCCGTCGAGACCGGCCGGCCGGCCGTCCAGGTCGCACTCACCGGCGACAGCGCGGCCTTTGCCGCCGACGGGCGCCAACTCGCCTGGAGCTCGGCCGGCTTCAGCGGTGCCTACGTGGTGCGGGTGCCGCTGACCACCGGTACCACCGGGTACCGGCAGGCCGGTGACTGGATGCTCGCCCTGGCCTTCACCGTGCTCGGCGGCACCGCGAGTTGGGCGACCGTGCGGCCGGCGTCCGAGCTCGGGACGACAACCGCCGGGCCGGTCGGACCCGTTGGGCCGGCGTGAGGTGCCACCGGGCGGAGGTCGAGGAGCCCGACACGGATCCGGGCCGGCACCGGGATCCGAGCCGGCACCGCGGTCCGGCAGCCGCCGGCGAACGGCCGCCACCAGCCGTCGGCCCGAGGCCGGTGCGCCGCCGGGAGCCCCGACGGCGTCCGCCGCGGGTCCGAACGGCGCTCGAACGGCGACCGAACGCCGCGGGGCGGGCTCCGAGCCGGGAGGTTCGCCAACCGGCCGGCCGGCTAGTGGTGTAGGCGCGTGATGTCCGCCACATTTACGCGATAAAAAGCCGTTAAGAACTGCATTTCGTCGGATCCGGGCTGGTTTCGGGCGTCAAGAAGGCGCTAATTAGTTCTCGTGCCCGGAACAGGGTGGCCTCGGAGGATCGGGTCCGCAACGGGTACCGAGGTCGCCCTCCGCTGGATGACGCCTCGTCTTCGGCACGGAAGGGACAGACGTTCATGACAGCGGCACCCGAGCGCATCGACAGCGCGTCGGCGGGGCCAGGAGTGCTCCCGCGCGAAGTCGATCTTCCCGAGAGTCTCGGGTACCGGCTCAAGAAGGTCCTGTTGGGACCGCCCCTGGTGACCTCCGAACTGCACAACGAGAAGCTCAGCAAGCCGATCGCGCTCGGCGTGCTCGCGCCGGACTGCATCAGCTCCAGCGCGTACGGCACCGAGCAGATGCTCTTCCAGCTGATACCCGCGGTCGGCGTGGCCGGCTTCGCGCTGGTGATGCCGGTGACCGGGATCATCCTGGCGCTGCTCTTCCTGCTCACGATCTCCTACCGCGACGTCGTGATGACGTACACCCGGGCCGGCGGCTCGTACGTGGTGGCGCGGGAGAACTTCGGCCCGCGGGTGGCCCAGGTCGCGGCCGTCGCGCTGCTGATCGACTACATCGTCACCGTCGCCGTGCAGACCGCGGCCGGCACAGACGCGGTCGCGTCGATGCTCCAGCTGCTGTTCCACGTGAACATCGACGCCGACAAGCTGTGGATCACCATCGGCGTGGTCTGCCTGCTCTGCTACGGCAACCTGCGCGGCATCCGGGAGGCCGGCAAGGCGTTCTCGCTGCCGACCTACCTCTTCATCCTGGCCATCGGCCTGACCGTGGTCGTCGGCCTGATCCGGCTGGCCATGGGCGACCTGCCGCACCTCTCCGACGCCGAGCTGCACGCCCCCGGCGCGGTCGGCCTCGGCCACCCCGGCGGCGGCCTGATGATGGGTGCCTCGCTCTTCATCATGATGCGCGCCTTCGCCAACGGCGGTTCCTCGCTCACCGGTCTGGAGGCCATCTCCAACGGTGTCAGCGCGTTCCGCGAGCCGCAGGGCCCGAACGCCCGGCGCACCCTGGTGATCATGAGCGCCACGCTGGGCACGCTGGTGCTCGGCGTCTCCACGCTGGCCTGGAAGACCCACGCCATCCCCTACGAGTCCGGCAGCCCGACGGTGATCTCCCAGGAGGCTCACCTGGTCTTCGGCCAGAGCGGCTTCGGCAACGTGATGTTCACCTTCGTCCAGGTGGCCACCGCGCTGATCCTCTACACCGGCGGCAACACCTCGTTCAACGGCTTCCCGTTCCTGGCCAGCTTCGTCGCCGAGGACTCCTTCCTGCCCCGCCAGCTGACCGTCCGTGGCCACCGGCTGGCGTTCTCCAACGGCATCATCGTGCTGACCGTGATCTCGCTGATCCTGCTGATCGGCACCGGCGGCAACCTGACCAAGCTGGTCTCGCTCTACGCGATCGGCGTCTTCACCGGCTTCGTGATGGCCGCGGCCGGCCTGGTCAAGTACAACTGGGTGCGCCAGGAGAAGAACCGCACCTTCAAGATCGTCATCAACGCCGCGGCGGCCGTCGCCTCGGCCGCCGTCGTGGTGATCTTCGCGGTCACGAAGTTCACCGAGGGTGCCTGGATGGTCGTGGTGATCTTCCCGATCGGCGTCTGGGCGCTGATCCGCACCAACAGCCGCTACCGGGCCGAGAGCGCCGCGCTGGCCGCCGCCCCCGCCTCGGCCAGCGTCGCCACCCGCACCCGCAGCGTGGTCTACGTGCTGGTCGACAAGCTCGACCTGTCCGCGATCCGCGCCCTGCAGCACGCCCGCAGCCTGCGGCCGACCGAGCTGAGCGCGGTGCACTTCATGGTCGACGACCGGCACGCCGAGCGGCTGCGCGAGGCGTGGGAGGAGAGCCGGGCGGCCGACGTCCCGCTGGAGATCATCGACTGCCCCGACCGCCGGCTGCGCCGCGCGGTGGCCGAGTTGGCCGCCCGGGCCACCGCCGACGGCCGCACCGAGGTCACCCTGCTGATCCCGCGGCGCGCCTACGGCCCGCTCTTCGGTCGACTGCTGCACGCCCGGGTCGGTGACCGGATCGCCGGCGCCGCGAGCCGGCTGCCGCACGTCGCCGCGACCATCGTCCCGTTCGACGTCAGCCAGGCCATCGAGGACCTGGAGGAGACCGCCGACGGTCTGCGCCAGGTGCCGGGCGGCACCGAGGTCGCGGAGCGGACGGCGCCGCACTGGAGCACCGCGCGGCTCGACGCCGCGCACCGCGCCGAGTTCCGCGGCGAGCCGCGCACCGGCGAGCTCCGGGCGGACGGCACCACCTGCATGAACAACCTGGTGTGGCGTCAGCGGGCCAGCGTCGAGGGCCAGGTGCGCAAGGTCAACGTCACTCCGGTCTCCGGGGCGCCGCGGCTGGAGTGCGAGGTCTTCGACGAGACCGGCGGGATCACCCTGGTCTTCTACGGCCGGCGCGCCGTCCCGGGCATCGCGCCCGGGGTGAGGCTGCGGGCCGAGGGCATGGTGGGCAACACCGACGGGTTCCTCACCATCGCCAACCCGACCTACACCCTGATCCCGAAGGCGGAGGCGGCCGTCGAGAGCTGACGGCGGTAGTCCGCGACGGCGGGGCCGGCACCCACGGGGGTGTGCCGGCCCCGCCGTGCTGTGCCGGGCGGGCCGCCCTGCGGGGTGGCCGCCCGGGGCGCGGGGTTTCCGGACTCCCGGGACACCGCGGACTCGGCGGAGCACACTGGGTCCAACAGTGGCCGCCGGGCAGGGGAGGCGGGGCGCATGCCACAGGAAGCGGTACAGGACGGCCCGGGCGCGGCCCGCACCGTCCACCGGCTGGTCGAGGAGCAGGCGCGCCGGGCCCCCGGTGCGCCGGCCGTCCGGTGTGCCGGCAGGCAACTCGGCTACGCCGAACTCGACGAGCGCGCCAACCAGTTGGCCCGGTACCTGCGGCAACTCGGGGTGGCCCGCGGCGATCTGGTGGCGGTGGCGCTCGGGCGCTCGACGCAGCTGCTGGTCGCGCTGCTCGCCGTCCTGAAGGCCGACTGTGCCTTCGTGCCGGTGGAGCCCACCTCGCCGGACCGGTTGTTGCGCCACGTGCTCGCCACCGCCGAGCCGGTCGCCGTGCTCACCGAGCAGGCCCACCGGGTGCGGCTGGCCGACGCCACCGGTGCCCGGCTGCTCTGCCTGGACCTGGACGCGGCGGCGATCGCCGACCAGCCCGGCACGCCGCCGGACTCCCTCTCCGGAGAGGAGGACCTGGCCTGTGTCTTCTTCACTTCCGCCTCCACCGGCCTGCCCAAGGGCGCGCTGCTGGAGCATCGCAACCTGCTGAGCGCGCTACGGGGTTGGCAGCAGGTCTACCCGCTCACGCCGGCCGACCGCCATCTGCAGACCACCACCTTCGAGTTCGACGTCTTCACCGCCGACTGGCTGCGCGCCCTCGGCACCGGCGGCACCCTGGTCCTGGCCGAGGCCAACGCGACGCTGGACCGCTCGGTCGACCTGACCGCGCTGCACCGGCTCGTCCTGGCCGAGGAGATCACCGTCATCGGCATCAACAACCTTCTGTTCCAACGGCTTTACGGTCAGATCAGCCGGCTCGGGCTGCGGTTGGGCGCGGTCCGGCTGCTGCTGGTGGGAGCGGAGAAGTGGTATCTCGACCGGCAGGCGGAGGTTCAGGAGTACCTGGGTGAGGCGGTCCGGGTGCTGAACATCTACGGCGCGGCAGAGTCCGGCATCGACAACCTATACTTCGAACTCCAAGACCTTCCAGGAGAGTTGGAGCATCCCGAGCGGGTCTCGCTGATCGGTCGGCCGTTCCCGGGCACCGAGTCGATCGTCGTCGATCACGCCGGCCGGCCGGTCGGTGCGGGTGAGCCGGGTGAACTCCGGCTGGCCGGACCGACGGTGGGTCGTGGCTACCTCGGCGAGCCGAAGCTCACCGCGGCCCGGTTCCCGGCCGCGGGCCCCGCCGCCGATCGCCGGCCGTGCTACCGGACCGGCGACCTGGTCCGCCGGGGATCGCACGGCCTGCTCGAGTACCTCGGTCGGATCGGCGTGGACTCCGCCACCGGTCACGCCACCGCCTTCGAACTGGCCGAGCTCGACGGGGTGTTGCGGTCCAGCCCGGTGGTGGCGGAGAGCTGGGCGGCGGAGCTGCCCGCCGGCGGGGGCCGGTCGCCACGGGTGGGCTACGTGGTCCCGGCCGACCCGGCGGTGCCCCTGGACGTCGCGGAGCTGCGGGCCTTCGTGGTGGAGCGGCTGCCGGCCGGGCGCGGTCCGGACGTCCTGGTGCCGTTGCCGGCGCTGCCCCGGACCAGAGCCGGCAAGGTGGACCGGGCGGGCCTGCCGCTGCCCGTGCCGGAGGCGTACCCGAACGCCCTGCCCGCCAAGGCGGGGACAACGTCGGTGAAGGCTCGGTCGACGTCGGTGAAGGCTCGGTCGGCGCCGGTGGAGGCCCGGTCGGCGTCGGTGAAGGCCTCGGTCACGACCGTGGCGCCGAAGTCCACGCCGTCGGCCACCACCCCGCCCGGGCCGGGCCGGCCGGCCTGGGCGGCGACGGCCGGGCTGTTCGCCCTGGCGGCCTTCCTCCTGACCGGCGTGCTGTGGTCCCGGTCGACCGCGTTGGGCGGGGTCCCCGACCCCTGGGCGACCGGCTACCGCGGCCTCCACCTGGCCGAGTACCTCGCCTTCGGGCTGGGCATGGCCGTGCTGCTGCTGGGCCGCCCGCGACTGGCCGGGCTGGGCCGTTCACCGGGCCGGACCACCGCCGCCCACCTCGCGCTCAGCTGGCTGCTGATCGCCTGGTGGCCGCAGGACAACTGCTACCGCACCACCAGCGCCGACGACTGGGCGGCCGAGACCGCCCTGGTCTACCTGTTCAACGTGACGCTGGTGCTCGCGGCGGCGGTGCTGCTCGCCTTCCTGCTGGCTCCCGACGAGCGGCCGCGCTGAGCGTCAACTCGGTTGCGACAGACCGGCGAAGAGGCGCCCCAGTGCACTGTTGCCGGCGCGGACCAGTGCCTCGGCGGTGTCCAGCGCCGGTAGCGAGCGGGCCACCAGTGCCACCCCCACCGTGGGGTAGGGCTCGAAGGCGGTGCCGGGCATGGTCGGCAGCAGCAACACGTCGTGTCCCGCGCAGCGCCGGGCGAGCCCGGTCAGGTGGTCGAAGAGGGTCTGCTCGGAGAGCCGGGCGCCGAGCGGGAGATGGTCCAGGGTACGGACCAGGTGGCCGGGTCCGCGCACCCGGTCCAGCCGTGCCTTGATCATGAAGCCGACGGACGGACCGGTCAGTCGCAGGTTGGCCTCCATCGGGGCGAGCCGGTGCTGCCGGTCGAGGACGAAGTCGACGTCGAACCAGCCGCGGTAGCCTGCCGCGGCGAGTGCCTTGCCCACGTCCACGCCGAACCTGGTTGCCCGCAGCGTGAGTTGGCGTGGAAGCAGGCCGGGGCCGACGGTGGCGCCCTGGTAGCCGGTGCCGACCAGGTGCATCACCCCGGCACCGACCGGGTGCACCCGGCCGTCGGTGGCCACCACGGCGTCGAAGGTGACGTCCCGCAGTCGGTCGGCCCCCTCCACGTACGGCTCCAGCAACATGCCGTGCTCGCGTATCAGCGGGTCCTGGTCCATCACCCGCCCGAGCGCGCCCAGCGCGCCGCCCGCCGCAGCGATCTGATCCGGCGTCAGGATGACCGTGCCGAGCCCGCCGACGCCGTACTCCGCCTTGAGCACCGAGGTCTGGCCGGCGGCCGCCCGGCGGGCGAGCGCCCGCGCCAGCGCGCGCGGGCCGTCCGGACGCAGCTGCTGGCGAACCCGGATCTCCGGATGACCGGCCCGGGCCACCTCGGCGAACAGCGCCAGCGAGACCCGCTTGGACTCGAACCGCCGGACCGCCGCGTGGACCAGGGCGTCCCCGCCGTCCCCGGGCGAGCGACCCCAGGCGACCAACGGCAGCCCGAGGCCGCGCAGTTCGGCCAGCAGGTGGGGACGGGCGAGGAGCGCCGGCCAGAACCAGTCGTCCTCGGCGATGCCACTGAACAGCCCGACCCGGTCCCACTCCAGCCGCGTGGTCAGCAGGTCGAGCCAGGCCCGGTCCAGGTGTTGCGGCAGCACCACGGCGGCCGGGTGCGGGCTGTAGAACGGCGCCAGGCCCGCGTAGTGGTGTCCCTCGCGTGGCCAGTCCAGCGCCGGGCCCGGCCGTCGAGCGGTCGCCGGCGGCCCGAACCGGCGCAGCGCGGCGGCTCGCAGCCGATCGGCGGGGCCGCCGCCGGGCCGGGCGACCGGCCCGGCGCCGGGGAGCGGCCTGTCGAGCAGCTCGGGTGCCAGGAACTGCGCGTTGAAGTCGGCCACGTTGCCCACGTGCACGCACCGGCGCCCGCCCGTCCAGGCCGTCTCCCACCTCGTCGGCTCCGCGTCCATGGGCCGAGCCTACGGCCCGGGTGCGATGCCCGGGCCCGGAACGCTCAGTGCTCGCGCCGGTCCACCACCCGGCGCAGCTTCCCGAGCGAGCGCTCCAGCGCCTCCGGATCGACCACGACCACCTCGACGCTGACCCCGACCCCGTCCTTGACGCCCCGGACGATCGCCGCGCCGGCCGCCGCGCGCAGCTCCGGGCCCGCGTCGGGTCGGGCCTCGACCCGCACCGTCAGGTGGTCCAGCCGGCCGCGCCGGGTCAGCTCCAGCTGGAAGTGCGCCGTCACGCCCGGGGTACGCAGCACGATCTCCTCGATCTGGCTGGGGAAGAGGTTGACCCCGCGCAGGATGATCAGGTCGTCGCAGCGGCCGGTGATCTTCTCGATCCGGCGGAACGCGGGTCGCGCGGTGCCCGGCAGCAACCGGGTCAGGTCGCGGGTGCGGTAGCGGATGACTGGCAGCGCCTCCCTGGTGAGCGTGGTGAGGACCAGCTCGCCCGACTCCCCGTCCGGCAGGACCCGGTCGGTGAGCGGGTCGACGATCTCCGGACAGAAGTGGTCCTCCCAGACGTGCAGGCCGTCCTTGGTGTCCACGCACTCCTGCGCCACACCGGGGCCCATCACCTCGGACAGCCCGTAGATGTCCACCGCGTGCAGGTCGAAGCGCTCCTCCAGCTCGCGGCGCATCTCCTCGGTCCACGGCTCGGCGCCGAATATGCCGATCCGCAGCGAGCTGTCGCGCGGGTCGATGCCCTGCCGCTCGAACTCGTCGAGCAGAGTGAGCAGGTAGGACGGGGTGACCATGATGACCTCCGGCTGGAAGTCCTGGATCAGCTGCACCTGCCGGGCGGTCATCCCGCCGGAGGCCGGGACGACCGTGCAGCCGAGTCGTTCCGCGCCGTAGTGCGCGCCCAGGCCGCCGGTGAACAGGCCGTAGCCGTAGGCGATGTGCACCTTGTGCCCGGGGCGCCCACCGGCCGCCCGGATCGAGCGGGCCACCAGGTCGGCCCAGGTGGACAGGTCGCGCTCGGTGTAGCCGACCACGGTCGGCCGCCCGGTGGTGCCGCTGGAGGCGTGCAACCGGCGGACCTGGTCGAGCGGGACCGCGAACATCCCGAAGGGGTAGTTGGTGCGCAGGTCGGCCTTGCTGGTGAAGGGGAACCGGGCCAGGTCGGCCAGGCTGTGGCAGTCGGCGGGGGTGACCCCGGCGGCCTCGAACGAGTGGTGGTAGAACTCGACGTGACGGTAGGCGATCTCCAGGGTGGCGCGCAGTCGGCGGAGTTGGTGATCCCGGAGCTCGTCCGGGCTCATCCGCTCGCCGGCGTCCAGCAGTTCGGACGGGAGCGGCTCGCCCAGCCGGCGGGCCGGACCGCCGCTCACCGGCGCTGCCCGCCGGACGACGGCAGGTAGTAGGGCCGGTTGTGGGCCGCCACCGGTGGCGACTGGTGGCTCCAGACCCCGACCGCCGGCGCGTCGCCGACCAGCATGACCAGGTCGCGTCCCGGCCGGCCCGCCTCGCCGGGCGCGTCCGTCACGGTGAGTCGGACCCGGTCCGCCTGCCCCGCGTCCAACTCCCAGTAGCGGTAGGGATGGTAGACGTTCATCGGGCCGGCCAGCAGGCGGCCCTTCGGGTCGGTGCCGTAGCCGGTGACCGGCGCGTTGTTGACCGGTTCGTCGACCAGGGCGGCGAGTTCGGCCTCCAGCGCGAACAGCTCGACCTCCCCGCGGGCCAGACCGCCGTCCGGCGCGTACTCGGCGGCCCGGCAGCTGATCGACCAACCGGTGCCCACCACGGGGCTGTTGGGCGACGGCATGGTGACCTCGAACCAGCCCGGGTACTTGGGCTCGGCGTAGAGCTTCGAACCGGCGTCGATGGCCAGCGGGTTGTCGCAGAGCACGTGCAGCCGGGCGATGCCGAGCATCCTGGTCTGGTCGTGACCCCGGGCGTACTCGCGGTAGTCGACCGCCGGCACCAGGGCGGCGCAGGCGGCCGGATGGGCGATCAGGTTGATCTCGATCTCCTGGGTCACCCCGGCGCCGTTCGGGTACTGCGCGAAGTACAGCTGGTAGTTGACCGAGACGCAGGCCGATCCGTCGAACTCGGCCAGCACCAGCTCCGGGTGACGATCCGCCAGTAACGCCCGGGCGGGCCCCGGGTCCACCAGGTAGTCCACGCCGAGCTGGTGCAGGGCACCGTAGTGGAACGGCAGGTGGTACGGCTCGGCCACCGGCGGCAACGGGAGCCGCTCGGTCATCGCGGAGTCGGTCATCGCGGGGTTGCTCCTCGGAAGGGGACGGCGACGGGGTGGTGCAGGGTGGTCGGGCGGCGGCGGGCCAGCAGGTCGCGGTCGATCTGCTCGGCGCTGCGCAGCGCGAGCGCCGCCATGGTCAGCGAGGGGTTGCTGGTGCCGAGCGACGGCATGCTGCCGCAGCCCACCGCGTACAGGTTGGGGTGGTCCCAGCAGCGCTGCCACGCGTCGACCACCGAGTTGCCGGGCGAGGTGCCCATCAGATGGGTGCCGCCCGCGTGCCCGGCCGCCCGGTAGCCGTACCGCCGCCCCTCGAACTCGAAGCAGCCGGGCCAGTCCGGGCCCGGTGCGTAGCGGGTGCGGTCCTGCACGCCGAGCAGCGCGAAGAGCTGCCCGGAGACCGCCCGCGCGGCGGCCATCCCGCGCTTGACGTGGTCGGAGAGCCGGTACGCCAGCACCGGGCGGGGGTTGCCCAGCAGGTCGCGGTGGCGCGGGTCGATGGTGACCCGGTTGGCCGGATCGGCCTCCTGCTCCAACTCGAAGGAGAGCGCGAACTCACGGCCCACCCGGTCACCGACCGCGCGCCGCAACGCCGGACCGAGCAGCCCCCGGCCGTCCGGTCCACCGGACCGCAGCAGCTCGGCCACCCGCAGGTCCGGCGGACCGACCGCCCAACTCCAGCCCCAGTTGCCGATCTCGACCCGGAACGGCGCCCGGCGGGCCCGCTCGGGACCGAACCGGAACGCCTCCACCCCGGCGGTCAGCGCGGGCCCCCGGTACGGGCCGGCCGGCCGCGGCAGCAGTCCCCAGGTGAGCAGCACCGGGTGGTCCATCAGGTTCCGGCCGACCTGGTCGCTGCGGTTGGCCAGGTCGGAGGCGAGCAACAGCCGGGCGTTCTCGATCGCGTGCGCGGCCAGCACCACCAGGTCGGCGTCGGCGTGGTGGGTGTCCGGTTCCGGGGTGCCGCGTTCGTCGTACCGGCGGTACTCCACGCCGGTGATCCGGCCGTTGCCGGCGGCCAGCACCCGGCCGACCACCGCCCGGGTCAGCAGGGTCACCGACTCCGCCCACCGGCCCTGGGTCCGCAGCGGCGTGTACTTGGCGCCGGACGGGCAGACCGGCACGCAGCTCGCGTGGCCGACGCAGCGCGGCTGGCCCACCTCGTCCCCGGGTCCGCGGGCCGGGCCGTGGTGCGCCGGATCGGGGACGCCGTTGCGGGCGTGCGGGGTGCCGACCACCCGCAGCTCGGTCGGCGCGGCGGCGCCCGGCTCGTGCACGGTCCGGCCGTCCCAGGCCGTGGCGGCCAGCCGGTCCAGGTGGCCGCGTGGGATGGCGCGCATCGGGAACGCGTAGTCGTCCGGGAACGGCAGGCCGAGCGCCGCGCGCTGCTCCTCGACATCCGCGGCCACTCCCAACTCGGCCTCGGCGGCCCGGTAGTGGGGCTCCAGCTCGGAGTAGCCGAGCGGCCAGTCACGGCCGGGGCCGAGCCGGGAGACCCGGAAGTCCTCGGGGTGCATCCGCGGGGTCAGCCCGGTCCAGGCCAGACCGGTGCCGCCGTTGCCGCGCAGGTAGCCGCTGACGTACGGGTCGGGGCCCTGCTGCACCAGGTAGCCGTCGTCCCGGAGGCCGCCGTCGGGGGAGGGCGCGACGGGGGTGGTCCGGTAGGGCGAGGTGATCACCTTGCGGTCGGCCGCCCGGTACGTGTCGGCGGCAGCAGTCCGGAGCCGGGCCGGATCCTCCCGCCGGTCGCCGGGGCCGGCCTCCAGGACCAGGACCCGCCAGCCCTGGTCGCCCAGGCGTTTGGCGATCAGCGAGCCGGCGAAGCCGGCGCCGACCACGATCGCGTCCCAGCGGGACTGGTCCATGGGGGAGTGCGGGGTCACCGGCGGGCCTCCGGGAGGCTCGGGGGAGCGGTCCAGCTGCCGAACCCGGGGGCGCGCGTGCCGGGCGCGTGACCACCGATGGTCTGCCAGAGCAGCCCGCCGGCGTACGAGCCGGCGCTCACCGTGTACGGCGCCGCGGCCGCCGACTCCCGCCCGAGCGCGGTCCGCACCGGCTCCGACAGGCCGGGCCAACTGCCGGTGTACCAGAGGTGGGTGAGGGCGCGGGCGACCTCGCGCAGCGGCTCGTCGGTGATCAGCTGGGGCGCGTGGCCGACCCCGGCGGGGAGCGCCGTGAGCCGGTCCGCGTGCTCGGGTCCGACCTCCCGCCGCAGGGTGGCGAGGTGACCGGCGGCCAGGCCGGTCGCCCGGAGTTCGTCGGTGGCGAAGCCGGTCAGCTCCGCGGAGACGGCGAGGAACCTCTCCGTGGTCGGTCTCAAGGCCACCCCTTCGGTTGACTGCTGTGGTCACGACACGCTCGGTGCCGCGGGAAGCATTCCTCGCTCCCGGCCGTCCCATGCGTCGCACCGAGCGGGCGGTGGCCGCGCCCCCGCGGGCTCCGGCTACTCGGGGCCGGTGCGTTCGGCCAGCCGCTCGTAGCGCTGGCGCGCCGCCTGCGGGGTGCCGAGGCCGAGGCCGAAGGCGATCTCCTGCCAGGTCATGCCGCGCCCGCGGGCCATCTTGAGCAGGCCGGTCTCCAGCTCGTCCAGCTCGCCGCGGACCAGCGGCAGCAGGGTGAGCGCGGCCGTGACGTCGGCCTGGTCGACCTCCGGCTCACCCTCGTCGAGCAGGGCCGAGCCGACCATGAGGAGCGCGACCAGCCGGACCACCTCGTGCGGGCCGGGGGTGGTCGGGTGGGTCTGCCGGCGGCGCTGCTCCTCGGTGGCCGCGTGCCGCTCGGCGAGCCGGAACAGCGCGGCGTACTCGCGCTGGGCGCGGACCTGGCCGGGGTCGGGGGCGGTGAAGGGACCGCTGGTGGGATCGGTTGCTGACATGCCCTCAGAGTGCGATTCGCGCACTCCGTTGTCAACGGAATATGTTGAACGAACTGTTTAAGTTCCCGATCATGCCGGCCCGAAGGTCAAGCTTTGGTAATCGGTTGCCTTGCGCCGCAAGCATGGGTCTATGCTTGTCGAGGTTTTGCAGGAGGCACCTCGTTCGGTGAGGCGTCTTCACGGACACAGGCCACTGATCCCACCCGTCGAGAGACGCTCCGGATCAGGACAGATCTTCCCGACCTAAGGGTTGATCCCAAGTGGCTTCCGATTCAACGGGATCGGATCACGCCGTGAAGTGCCAAAGCTCTGACGAGTTGGGGTGAACCGGCGCCGCTTCGGTGTGCTGGTCCGCTCCTTGCCGCGTCGATGACACGCACCACGAGGTGCGTCCGGCCGGAAGGAGGCGAGAGACATGGATTCGAGCAGTAGTAGTCCGGGCCACAAACGGCCCCGCATCCGCATGTCACCGTCTTCTTCTCACGGCACGCGGTAACCACCTTCCCTGCGCGAATCTCGAGTCGCACCTCAGTCCCCGCACGGCCGCGTGTCGTGACGGTGCCTCAGGCTGCCCGCTCGCAGGGGGGATTGCTGCTGCGTGCCTCCAAACCTCCCCCTGTCGCGGGGGGCTCGGGAGGCTCTCAGTCATGACCGACACCATCACCACCACGGACCAGGCCACGGCGCCGCGCGGCGCCGTCCTCGACGACGCCCACATCGGCGACATCAAGGGTGCGCTCGGCACCATCCGGCTGGACGACGACGCCCCGCGCCAGGGCCTGTCCGCCAAGCTCAAGACCCTGCTGGCGATCGTCGGCCCCGGTCTGATCGTCATGGTCGGCGACAACGACGCCGGTGCCTTCGCCACCTACGGCCAGGCCGGCCAGAACTACGGCACCCACCTGCTGTGGACCCTGCTGCTGCTGATACCGGTGCTGTACGTCAACCAGGAGATGGTGCTGCGGCTGGGCGCGGTCACCGGCGTCGGGCACGCCCGGCTGATCCTGGAGCGCTTCGGCAAGTTCTGGGGCGCGTTCTCGGTCATCGACCTCTTCCTGCTCAACGCCCTCACCCTGGTCACCGAGTTCATCGGGATCACGCTGGCCTCCGACTACCTCGGTCTGCCGAAGGTCGCCTCGGTCGTGCTGGCCGCCGCCATCATCGTGGCCTCGGCCTTCACCGGCTCGTTCCGCCGGTTCGAGCGGATCGCCATCGCGCTGTGCGCCGGCTCGCTGCTGCTGATCCCGATCTACTTCATGATCCACCCGAAGACCTCGCAGATGGCCCACGACTTCGTGGTCCCGAACATGCCCGGCGGCAGCGGCCAGCTCGCCACCGTGATGCTCCTGATCATCGGCATCGTCGGCACCACCGTCGCCCCGTGGCAGCTCTTCTTCCAGCAGTCGTACGTCATCGACAAGCGGATCACCCCGCGCTTCATGAAGTACGAGAAGGCCGACCTGTGGATCGGCATCGTCGTGGTGGTCGTCGGTGGTGCGGCGCTGATGGGCTTCTCCGCCGCCGCGTTCGCCGGCACCGACGGCTTCGGCAACTTCACCGACGCCGCCGGCATCGCCAAGGGCCTGGCCCAGTCCTCCGGTCACCTGGCCGGTGTGCTGTTCGCGATCGCCCTGCTGGACGCCTCGATCATCGGCGCCTTCGCCGTCTCGCTCTCCACCGCCTACGCGATCGGTGACGTCTTCGGCATCAAGCACTCGCTGCACCGCGGCATCGGCGGCGCCAAGGGCTTCTACGCCGTCTACGCCGGCCTGGTCGCCGTCGCCGCCACCATCGTGCTGATCCCGGGCTCGCCGCTGGGCCTGCTCACCCAGGGCGTGCAGACGCTGGCCGGCGTGCTGCTCCCGTCCGCGACCGTCTTCCTGCTGCTGCTCTGCAACGACAAGGCCGTCCTCGGCCCCTGGGTCAACGGCCCGCGGACCAACGCCTTCACCTCCGCGGTGATCGGTGTGCTGGTCACCCTGTCGATCATCCTGACCGCCTCGGTGCTCTTCCCGAACATCACCGCCAACGCGATCCTGCAGATCATGGCCGCCTGCGGCGTGATCGGCGTGCTGGCCGCCGGGTACTCCTTCACCCGCCGCCGCACCGCCACCAAGGAGGACCCGATCGACCGGACCGGCCGTGACGAGTGGCGGATGCCGGCGCTGGAGACGCTGACCAAGCCGACCATGTCGACCACCCGCAAGATCGGCATGACCGCGCTGCGCAGCTACCTGCTGGTCGCGATGATCCTGGTGGTCATCAAGATCGTCGAGGTCGCGCTCGGCCACTGACGAGCCCACCGACGGCCCGCCGGCCACCCCGTGAGGGGCGGTCGGCGGGCCGTCGGCGTCGCTGCTGGCCGGTCGGGGGGTGCGCCGGCGGGCGAGGCCGGTCCGGCCGCGCGGGCCGGTGGCGTTCAGCCGAGCGCGGTGACGGTGACCCGGGGCAGCAGGTGGTGGTACGCGGCCCGGTCGTAGTCGCCCGCGGTCGGAGCGAGGACGGTGGCGGCAGAGAGGGCGACGGCCCGGGCGAGGCGGGCCGGCCAGGGAAGGGCGTCGAGCAGACCGGTGGTCAGCGCGGCCACCGCGGAGTCGCCCGCGCCGGTGGGGTTGCCGGCCAGCCGTTCTGGCGGGGTGGCCAGCCAGCTGCCGTCCGGGGTGGTCGCGAGCAGGCCGTCGGGGCCGAGCGAGGCGATCACCGCGCCGGCGCCGCGGTCCAGCAGGGCGGCGGCGGCCCGGTGCGGCTCGGCCAGGCCGGTGGCCTCCCGCAGCTCGTCGGCGTTCGGCTTGACCAGGTCGGGGCCGGCGGCCAGGGCCGGCAGCAGCCAGGGCGCGGAGGTGTCCAGCAGGACCGGCACCCCGCGCCCGCGGGCGGCCCGGACCAGCGTGGCGTAGGCGTCGTCGGGAAGGCCGGGCGGCAGGCTCCCGGCGAGCACGACCACTTCGGCGCGCTCCAGCAGCGCGCCGAAGTGGTCGGTGAACGAGGACCACTCGCCCGCCGTGACGGCTGGCCCGGGCTCGTTGAACATCGTGGCGTCCGCGGCCAGCCGATCGACCACCGCGACGGTCCGGCGGGTCTCGCCGGCGATCGGCAGGAGCGCGTCCGGCAGTCCGGCGGCGGCCAGGTCGGCTCGTACGGCCGCGCCCGCGGCGCCCCCGACCAGCCCGGTGACCAGGGTCGTCCGCCCCATCCGGGCCAGCACCCGGGCGACGTTGACGCCCTTTCCGCCCGCCCGGGCGGTGGCCTCGGTGACCCGGTGGCTGCCGTGCGGGCGCAGCGCCGGGACCCGGTAGGTGACGTCGAGCGCGGCGTTGAGCGTGACGGTGAGGATCCCGGTCGGTTGCTCGGCTCGCTCCACCGGTCAGCTGGCCTTGATCACCACGGTCTTCGCCGCCTTGTCGTGCAGGCACTGCTGGTTGGGCTTGTCCCACAGCTGCCACAGCACGTCCAGCAGCGAGTACAGCGTGCCCAGGCAGGGCACCAGCTGCGGGAGCCCGTAGGCCGCGGCCCGGCTCCAGGCGGTACCGCCGGCCGCCGGTTTGCCGTCGGCGAGGTTCACCACGTAGAGCTTCATCGCCTTCTTGCCGACCGTCTGGCCGTTCTGCGTGGAGAGCATCACGCCCTCGTAGGCGGTGATCAGGGCCGCCATGACCACGTAGTAGAGGAAGGTGTTGACCGAGGCGACGACCACGTAGAGCACGATGACCGGGATCAGCAGGACCGCGACGTCGATCAGCCTGGCGAGCAGCCGGTCGCCCGCGCTGGCCAGCACCGGGGTGCCGGGCAGGCCGGGCCCGGCCGGTGCGCCGTACGGCGGCTGGCCGTAGCCGCCGGGGGGCTGCTGGCCGTAGCCGGGCGCGGGCGGCGGGGTCTGCGGGTAGCCGTACTGGTCGGCCGGCGGTGGGGTCTGCGGGTAGCCGTAGGGGTTCGGCTGCGGCGGCTGCTGGCCGTAGGGATTGCCCTGCGCGGGCTGCGGCGGGTAGGGCTGGCCGTACGGGTTGCCCTGCGGCGGGTAGGGGGGCTGCTGGCCGGAGCCGTCGCCCGGATACCCGTAGCCCGGCGGTACGTTGGAACTCATCTGTTGCCCATCCCCACGGTGTGCGGCTGATCGCGCCCGCCCCGCGCATCGGTCGCCGCGCGGCGTGATACGCCCTGAAGGGCGATCATAGGTGGCGGCGGTGTGTGGGCGCGAGGGAGTTGGTGCGGTATTCCGCAGGCCGCCGGGGGCGCAGCGGCGGGCCGCTTCAGTGGCCCAGTCGCCGGAACCGGTCGAGCCGCGCGTCCGGGCTCAGCGCGGCGGCCCGGGCCAGCTCCTTCTCCAGTAGGCCGACGACGCGCCGGACGAAGCCGTCCGGATCCTCGGAGCCGGGAACGGGCTCGGGGAGCACCCGGTCCACCACCCCGTCGGCGAGCAGCGCGGCCGCGCCGATCCGCTGCTGGTGGGCGAGTTCGGCGGCGTGGTCCGGGTTACGGTGCAGGATCACCGAGGCGCCCTCGGGTGGCAGCGGGGAGAGCCAGGCGTGCTCGGCGGCGACGGTCCGGTCGGCGGGCAGCAGCGCGAGCGCGGCGCCGCCGGTGCCCTCGCCCAGCAGCAGGCTGACCACCGGGACCGGCAGGGTGCTCAACTCGGCGATGCAGCGCGCGATCTCGCCCGCCAGCGCGCGCTCCTCGGCCCGCGCGCTCAGCTCCGCGCCGTGAGTGTCGATCACGGTCAGCAGCGGCAGGCGCAGTTCGGCGGCGAGCCGCATGCCGCGGCGGGCGGTGCGCAGGCCGGCCGGACCGACCGGACCGTGCAGCGCGGCGGCGGCCCGGTCGTGACCGATCACCACGCAGCCGGTGCGGCCGAACCGGGCGAGGGTGAGCCGGAGCGCGTCGTCCCGCTCGCCGGTGCCGGTGCCGGCGAGCGGGACCAGGGCGTCGGCCTCCTGGAGCAGCTCGGCCAGTCCGGGACGGCCGGGCTCACGGGTGAGCAGCACCGAGCGCCAGGTCGCGTCGGCGCTGCCGGCGGCCTCGACGGGGGACTCGGCGTCGCCGGTGGCCTCGGTGACGGCCGGGCGCGCGGCGAGTACGTCCAGGGTGTCCGCGAGCCGGCGGCGCAGCCGGTCCGGCGGCAGCACGGCGTCCACCGTCCCGTGCCGCCGCAGGTGCTCGGCGCGCTGCACGCCCGCCGGGAACGGCTCGCCGTACAGCGCCTCGTACACCCGCGGGCCGAGGAAACCGACCAGCGCGCCGGGCTCGGCGGTGGTGAGCTGGCCGAGCGAGGCCCAGGAGGCGAGCACCCCGCCGGTGGTCGGGTGCCGGTGGTGGACCAGGTAGGGCAGCCCGGCGGCCTTGTGCGCGGTGACGGCGCCGGCGATGGCGACCATCCGGACGAAGGCCGGGGTGCCCTCCTGCATCCTGGTGCCGCCCGAGGCGGGGAAGGCGAGCAGCGGGAGCCGCTCGGCGGTGGCGCGCTCGACCGCGCGCAGCAGCCGGTCGGCGGTGGCGGTGCCGATCGAGCCGGCCAGGAAGCCGAACTCGCTGAGCAGGACGGCGACCCGGTGCCCGGCCAGCCGTCCCTCACCGGTCAGCGCCGCCTCGTCGGCGCCGCTGCGGGCCCGGGCGCGGGCCAGCGCCTCGGGGTAGGGACCGGTGGCGGGGTGCTCGGGCGGGGTGTCCCAGCTGCGGAAGGTGCCCGGGTCGAGCAGCTGCTCGGCGAGGCGCAGGGCGGCGGGGATCGGCGTGATCGGTTGGTCCACGGGGTCAGTCTCCGGACCGGGAGCGGATCGGGCAAGCCCCGGCCGGCCGAAGTCGACCAACCGTCAGAAGCCGGACAGGCGTCCACAAAACGGTGACCGGACCGGCCGGGATCCCTGATCATCGCCGTGTGGAATTCACAGTTTCGCCAGTCCACCGACAACTGAAGGGCACCTCCGACGGGAATGCTCTGGACGGCACCGAAGCCGGGCTGCGCATCGCCCGGTCCCGCCCCCGAACCGGTCCGCGGCCCCCACCACGGGACCGGTACGGCGGGTCCCCGCACCTCCGCCGTGAGCCGGCTACCGAAGGCCGGCCGCCTTCCCTTGGAGTGTCAGTGTCCATGCGTTCGAGGTCGCGCCTTGCCGGGTTGTCCGCCGTCGCCATGACCACCGCCGCCGCGGTGTCCCTCGCCCTGTACCCGCACGGCTCGGCCGTCGCCGACACCCCACCGGCGTCGAGCACCGTGTCCGCTCCCTCGCACATCGTGGTCGTGATGGAGGAGAACCACTCCTACGACGACGTCATCGGTGACACCAGCGACGCCCCCTACATCAACTCCCTCGCCTCGCAGGGCGCGCTGATGACCCAGTCGTTCGCCGTCACGCACCCCAGCGAGCCGAACTACATGGCACTGTTCGGCGGCAGCACCTTCGGGCTCAGCTCCGACGCCTGTCCGACCAACGAGGGCAACACCGCCAACCTCGGCTCCGAACTGCTGGCCGCCGGCGACACGTTCGTGGGCTACTCGGAGGACCTGCCCAAGGCCGGCTCGACCACCTGCACCAGTGGGTCGTACGCGCGCAAGCACTCGCCCTGGATCAACTTCAGCAACATCCCGGGCTCCGACTCGCAGCCGTTCAGCTCCTTCCCCACCGACTACAACCAGCTGCCCACCGTGTCGTTCGTGATCCCGAACCTGGACGACGACATGCACAACGGGACCATCAACCAGGGTGACACCTGGCTGCAGAACAACCTCTCCTCGTACGCCACCTGGGCGCAGCAGAACAACAGCCTGCTCATCGTCACCTGGGACGAGGACGACTACACCGAGAACAACCAGATCCCCACCATCATCGTCGGTGCCAACGTGCAGCCCGGCCAGTACAGCGAGACGATCAACCACTACAACCTGCTCGCCACGCTGGAGCAGATGTACGGTCTGGCGCCGGTCGGCGAGAGTGCCAACGCCACCCCGATCACCGACATCTTCGGCTGATCCACCGCCAGCATGCCGTCCCCCGGCGCTCCTCGCCCGGGGACGGCCCCGGCCCGATGACCGAAGGGGGCGTCCCGCCGACATGCCGGATCCCGTGCAACCCTCGCTGCCCAAGTCGGCCGCACCCGCCAGACGTTGGCGCGGTACGGCGCTGGTCGGACTGCTCCTGCTCGGAGCGGCCGCGCTGACCGGTTCCGCGCGCGCCGGCAGCGGTTCCGCCCTGCCCGGCGGCCCGCTGCGGGTGGACGCCGCCAGCTGCGGCACCCCGCCCGCGCACCTGCCCGCCGGTCCGCTCTCCTTCGGCGTCACCAACGGCGACAACGTCTTCGCCAGCATCTACCTGGTCTCGCCCGACGGCGGCCTGGCCTACGCGGAGATCCCCTGGATCGGCCCGAACAAGACACTCCCACTGGCCACCACGCTCACCGGTGGCCAGTACGCGGTCCGCTGCGTCTTCTCGAACGGGACGGTCCGCACCTCGCGCACGGTGACGGTCACCGGCACCGCCGCCGGCGCCGTGGCCGGCTACAAACCGCTCTCCGACCTGGAGATGACCGGACCGGTCAACGCCTACCGCGCCTACGTCACGGCCGCGTTGCCGGGCCTGCTCGCGGCCGCCCAGAGCCTGGACGCCGACCTCGCCCGTGGCGACCTGGCCGCCGCCAAGGCCGACTGGCTCACCGCGCACCTGGACTACGAGCGCCTCGGTGCCGCCTACAACTCCTTCGGCGACTACGACGACGCGATCAACGGCATGGCGAACGGGCTGCCGCAGGGCGTCGACACCCCGCAGTGGACCGGCTTCTTCGCCCTGGAACGGGGGCTCTGGCACGGCGCGAGCGTCGACCGACTGCGCCGGCTCAGCCAGCAGTTGGTCTCCGACGTCAGCGGCCTGCGGCAGGACTTCCCGAGCGAGGACACCGACCCCGGCGACCTCTCGCTGCGCGCGCACGAGATCCTGGAGAACGCCCTGCAGTTCCAGCTCAACGGCATCGCCGACTACGGCAGCGGCACCACGCTGGCCACCCTCGGCGCCAACATCCAGGGAACGCAGGAGGTGTTGAGCGTGCTGACCCCGGTGCTCCAGCCGCGCGACCCCGCGCTGCTCGACCAGGTGAGCCGCCAACTGACCGCCCTGTCCGGCGAAGTGGCATCGAGTCGATCGTCCTCCGGCGCGTGGACTCCGGTGACCCAGCTCACCACCGCCCAGCGCCAGCGTCTCGACGGGGACCTCGGCAGCCTCCTGGAGGAGCTGGCCGCCATCCCCAACCTGCTCGCAGCTAGGAACCACGCATGAGCCTCCGCACGCCTCCCACCCCTGACGGCTGCCCGATGGCCGCCGGTCAGGCCGGTCACGCCGAACCGTCGCTGCGCCGCCGGGCCTTCCTGCGCGGCGCCACGCTGGGGGCCACGGTCGGGGCCGCCGTCGGTGCGGGCGCGCTGGCCGGGGCGGTGGCGGTGGCCGCCGAGCCCGGTCCGGGGCCGTCCGGCCGGCGGATCCCGTTCCACGGGCCGCACCAGGCGGGCATCACCACCCCGCAGCAGGCTGCCGCGTCGTTCGTCTCGTTCAACGTGATCGCGCCCGACCGGGCCGGGCTGGTGAGTCTCCTCCAGACGCTGACCGACCGGATCCGCGCACTGACCGCCGGCGGCCCGGTGCCCGCCACCGACCTCGCCTCCCCGCCCTCCGACAGTGCCACGCTCGGCCCGGTGCTGCCCGCCGACGGGCTGACCGTCACGGTCGGCGTCGGCGCCTCGCTCTTCGACGGTCGCTACGGGCTGGCCGCGCGCAAGCCGGCCCAACTGGTCCCGATGCCGGCCTTCCCGGACGACAACCTGGTGGGCTCCACCGAACTGCACGGTGACCTGATGCTCCAGATCTGTGCCGACTCGCGGGACACCGTGATGCACGCGCTGCGCGACATCGCCAAGCACACCCGCGGTGGCATGCAAGCGAGTTGGAAGGTGGACGGCTTCCACGCCGCGCCCCGGCCGAGCGGCACGCCGCGCAACCAACTCGGCTTCAAGGACGGCACCGCCAATCCCGACATCGCTGACCAGACGGTGGCGGACGCCGTGCTGTGGACGCACGGCGGAACGTCCGGCGAGCCCGCCTGGGTGGAGGGCGGTTCGTACCAGGTGGTGCGGATCATCCGGATGCTGGTCGAGTTCTGGGACCGGGTCTCGCTGCACGAGCAGGAGAACATGATCGGCCGCCGTCGCGACACCGGCGCACCCCTGGACGGCACCCGCGAGTCCGACCCGCCGGACTACCACGCGGACCCACAGGGCCTGTTGACCCCGATGACCGCGCACATCCGGCTCGCCAACCCGCGCACCCCGGCCACCACGAACCAGCAGATCCTCCGCCGTGGCTACAACTACGAACGCGGCCTCGACCTCGACGGCAACCTCGACGTGGGCCTGGTCTTCTGCTGCTACCAGCAGGACGTGGCCCGCCAGTTCCAGACCGTCCAGCAGCGCCTGGCCGGCGAGCCGCTGGTCGACTACATCTCCCCGACCGGCGGCGGCTACTTCTTCGCACTCCCGGGCGTCACCGGGCCGAACGACCACTTCGGCTCGGCCCTGCTCGCCTGAGCCCCCGGCCATCTCCTGGCTCGACACGCACGGTGAACGGCCTTGCCGCCGAGATGACCTGATGGTGGGTCACACTGTGCTTCGAACCCGAACCCAAGCGCGGGGTGGCCGCCGCCCGCCCGCGAGCCGCCCCGCGCCCCGGCCGTGGAGGTGGCCCGGGCATGCCCACTCAGGAACAGGACCCCCGCACGCCCGCGCAGCGCTACCTTGCCGCCCTGGCGAGTGCGGCGGACTTCGCGAAGGCCGCCGGCACGCAGTCCACGCCGACCGACCTGCCGGCGGACACCGACCCGGCGGCGGCCACCAAGGCGCTGGACGACGTGCGGGCGGTCGCCGTGGAGTGGTTCGGCGTCGTCTACCCGCCGGTGCTGGCCCTCTCGCGGGCCGTCGTCAACGAGGACCGGGGGATCGGCACCCAGCTGCGCAGCCTGATCGACCCGGGCTGTCGGCTCGCCGGCAGCCCGGGTGACGACCGCGCGGCGAAGTCGGAGATCGAGCCGGCGGTCGCGGAGTTGGCCCGGCGGGTCGACCGGCTGGAGGGACAGGCCGCGACCCTGCACCTGTCCCTGGTCACCTTCGGAATGGCGCTGCGGAGGGTCGGCCGGGCACTGACGGCGGCAACCGCCGATCTGCTGAACGACGTTCGGTGCCGTGACGCCCAGGTGCACGCCGACCGGGCCCGGCTCGACAGCCTCGAGTACGCCTCCTGCTCGGACGAGAACGACCTCGCCGCCGCCGGAAGGGTCCTGCACGAGGACGGTCTCGTCTACGACGCCGTCCTGCACTTCCACGGACAGCTCAGTCGAGTCGGCGAGCAGCTCGCCGAGGCCCACAACGGCATCTCCTACCTCGACGGCGCCTGGTCCCTGCTGGCCGACGAGGCCCGCCGGGTCAAGATGGGCCTCGCCGCCGCCGTCCGCGACACCGGGGTGGCCCGGAAGCTCGACTTCCAGAAGGCCGAGCAGAGCTGGAACCGGCTGGTGGCGCACAGTCGGGAGATCCTCGACGCCGCGCCCCCGTCGCCGTCGCTCTCCGACATCCAGCCCTCCACGGCGGGAGAGGTCCCGTGAGACCGGCCGGGTAGCCCGCCATCGCCCGGTGAGCTGCTGACTCATCGTCAACTTGCCCTGTGGAAAGCCGTCCTGTGCTCTCCGGTCCGGGTGTCGCGGTGCGATCCAGCCACTGCGGGACGGCGGCGAGGGGGAGTGGGCGTCAGATGCCCCCCTCGTTGGGACCTTTGGCCTTCGGTGCGGTTGAGCGGCCGATGTCGTGATGCTCGCCGGTCCGGGGCCTGTTGGCCGGCCCACCCACCCCCGGTGGGGTGGGTGGGCCACGTGGCGGTGGACGAGGTCAGAGCCGGAGGGTGCCCTCCAGCTGGGCGTGGTCGTGCCCGGCGGCGTCGACCGTCACCCGGTAGTGGATCTCCTCGCCGCGGCGCGGCAGGTGGTCGCGGTCCAGGCCGGCCCGCTCCACCGTGCGGAAGTGGTAGCCGTCGTCCTCGCAGCGGGCGCGGGTCTGGTGGGTGACCGGGAAGTCGTCCTGGTCCTGGTCGGGGCGGCGCATCTTGACGGTGATCAGCACGTCCTGCCCCTCCTCGGAGCAGTGGCCCGACCCGTTGATCTCCACGCTGTCGTTGTCCAGTACCCGGGCGCTGAACTGGGTGAGCGACACCGGGCCGTCGTGTCGCGGGCCCGTACCGTGGGCGGCGGTCGCGGGGGCGAAGGCGGACAGGCCGAGGAAGGCGGTGAGGGCGAGGGCGGTGGCGGCGGTACGGCTGCGCATGGGGTGGGTTCCTTCGCGGTGGGGGAGGAGGGGCAGCCGCAGCCTGACCCAGCCGGACCGGGCCGCCCGGCACCGTCCCCCGAACGGGGCATGTCGCTGCTCCGCCCGGACCCAAGGAGGAGTCAAATGGCAGGCGCCACCTATGGGTTGAAGCGCGAGTAGTCCGGCTGGCTCCAGCGCAACGGGCTCGCGCCCGGGCTCTCCACCACCCCGGTGACGGTGAACTCCACGAGCCGCTGCGCACCCGGGAGGGCGGCGGCGTGGGCGGGGTCCCAGTCGGTGCGGGCGGTGCCGGTGAGCTGCAGGGTGGTGCCGGTGGACCAGTCGACGAGGAGCAGGCCGGCGCGCGGGTCCACGGCGAGGTTGCCGAGCGTGTTGAACATCGAGTTGCCGGCGTAGTCCGGCCAGACCAGCCGGTCGGGTGCCGGGGCGCGGACGAAGCCCGGGTTGCCGCCGCGGTGCGAGGCGTCGAAGTGGCCGGCGCCGTCGGTGGTGGCGACGAAGAAGGTGTCCGCCCTCTCGACGGCCGCGCGCTGGGCGTCGGAGAGCACACGACCCCGGGCCGCTGGAGCGGTGCCGGGCGGTACCGGGTGGTGGCTGCGCTGCTGGATGTACTTGGGGCAGTTGGCGTAGACCTGGTCGAGCTCGATGCGCAGGCCGGTGGCGGTCGGACGGGCCCGCCCGTTCATCCGCATCCGGCGCCGGCCGGCGGGGTCGAGGGCGATCGTACCGACTCCGGCCGGGGCGGCGAGGACGGCGTGCAGCGGGTCGTCCGGGCGGGGACGGGCGGCGACGACCAGCTCCCGCGGCCCGTCCGGGCGGAGGAAGCCGGGCTCGCCGGTGAGCAGGGTGGCCCAGACCGGGGCCCCGGCGTCCGGCGCGCTGGCACCCAGCACCAGCATCGGCTGGGCGGCCAGGAACCGGGCGCCGACCTCGGGGATCCGGCCGCCGATCACCCGGCCCACCGAGTCGGCCCGGTCGAGCACGCCGGCCTGCCGTTGCACCGCGCGCTCGCCGGGGTGGAAAGGGGTGGTCATGGCGGGCTCCATCGAATGGGCTAGAAGAAACCGCAGGTCGGAGCGGTGCTGCTGGGGGCGGGACGCCCGTCGGCACCGGCGGGTGCGTAGACCTCCAGGCGGATGCCGTCCGGGTCGGTGAAGAAGACGCCGCCGGAGCCGGCCCCCTCGCGGTGCGGCACCACGCCCTCGTACTGGAAGTCGGCGGCCAGGCCGCGCAGCACGTACTCGATCGCGTGCACCTCCTCGACGGAGTCGACCCGGAACGCGAGGTGGTGCAGGCCCGGCGCGTCGGTGGGGAAGTCGCCCTTGCTCTGCTGCCAGAGGGTGAGCACCGGCGTGCCGGCGCGGCCGAGGTAGGCCCAGCGCTGGTCGCCGTCGCTGCCCTCGGAGACCAACTCGAACCCGAAGACCTGCTGGTAGAAGCGGGTTGAGCGGTCGACATCGGTGACGTTGAGGCCGAGGTGGCCGGTTTGCGGGGATGTCATCGAATACCTCCGGTCGGGGCGTCCGGGTGCCTGTCCGGGCTAACCTCTGTTATCGAGTATGGGAGTTAGTCAGTGGGCAGTCAACCAATGTCATGCTTCATGGTGGTTAGAATCAGAGGGCGGCCTCCTGGCCGCGGAGGCCGCCGAGGCGGCGAGGAGAGGACGTTCGATGTCCCAGGAGGAAGCGGCGGACCCGCGGCCGCTCGTCGGCGAGCCGCTCGCCCTCGACCTGCTCAACACCCGCTGGAACAACGGCGGCAACCCGCGCGACCTGCTCGACAGCCCGGGCGGGCTGGCCCAGTGGCTGCGGCTGACCGGCCTGGCCGGCGGCGCGGACGCCGCCCGGGTCGCCGTCGACCCGGTCACCCGGGACGCCCTGCTGGCCGTCCGGGCCGCGCTCTGGAGGCTGGTCGAGGGCGACCGTGGCCCGCGGGCGGCCGGCGCGCTCAACGAAGTGCTCGCGCACGGCCGGATCCGGCGCGTGCTGGGGCCCGACGGCCGTCCGTCCGAGCACACCGAGACCGACCAGCCCGGCTGGCTGCCCGCCTGGCGCGCGGCCGACGACTACCTGCGACTGCTCGCCGAGGCCCCGAACCGGATCCGGCGCTGTGCCCACCCCGACTGCGTGCTGCACTTCCTCGACACCTCGAAGAACGGCACCCGTCGCTGGTGCTCGATGGCCTCCTGCGGAAACCGCGCGAAGGCCTCCCGGCACTACGCCAGAACCAAGTCGGCGTAGCGGGCGTCCTGGGGGTGGTGAAGGGAGACGGGTTTCGCATGCGTGGGGTGGCCAGTTGCCTGCTCGGGAGCTTCACCGAGCCGCGGGTCGAGCACGGGCACGCGGTGGACCGGTACGTCGAGATCGGGTCGCTCACCAAGACGCTGACCGGGACGGTGCTGACGCGGTTGGCGGCGGCCGGGGTGCTCGACCCCGACGAGCCCGTGGAGCGGGTGCTGCCGACCGTGCCGGCGGGGACGGGAATCACGCCGCGGCGGCTGATGACGCACACCTCCGGGCTGCCCCGGCTGCCGCCCGGCATCTCGCTGCGTGACCCGTACCGGTCGTTCACCGACGAGGCGCTCGCCGCGCTACTGCCGCGGCTGGACCGGCTGTTGGCGCGGCCGGCGGGCGGGGAGGCGGAGTACTCCAACTTCGGGTACGCGCTGCTCGGCGCGGTGCTGGTCGCGGCCACCGGGCAGGGGTACGAAGAGCTGCTGCGGGAGCAGGTGTTGGGGCCGCTGGGGGTGACCGAGGTGACCTCCCGGCCCGATCCGGCCGAGCGGCTGGTCGGCCGTGGGCTGCTGGGGCGTGATCGTCGGCCGTGGACCATGGACGGCGCGATCCTGCCGGCGGGCGGCCTGTGGGCCACCCCGCGGGCCGCCGCCGCGCTGCTGACCGGCCTGGTGGTGGAGCGCGAACTGGGTGCGCCGGCCCCGAGTTGGCAGCGGAACGGCCGGGTCACCTGGCACAACGGTGCCACCGGGGACGCCAGCGTGCTGGCCGCCGCGACCGACGACGGCCGGTGGGTGCTGCTCCACCGGCTCGGTGCGCACCGGCGTACCGACCGGGACGGGATGCGGGCGTTGCGCGAGGCGGTCTGAAGCCCGGCGCGGGAAAACGGTGGTGGCCCGTGGCCGGCTCAACGGAGGAGCCGGTCACGGGCCTTGGGGAATCAACGGACCCTGGGACGGTCTCAGAAGTCGAAGACCTGGCCGGTCGCCCGGAGCATGTCGCACTGGTTGGTGAACGTCTGCTGGTAGGAGACCGGTTGGCCGTTCCAGAAGCCCTCGGCGGCCGCCGTGACCGGCAGGTAGAGCTCCGGACAGAGCGTGTGAGCGACCGGCAGGGCGGCGAAGTCGCCCTGCACGCCCGCCAGTCCGGCGCAGGCGGCCGCCGCGTCGGGGTGGTCGCCGCCGACGCTCGGCTGGCAGCTGAGCAGCACCGTGCGCTCCCACTGCGCGACGTTCTGCGAGCTGTCACCGGTCAGGGTGAGCACCAGCGCGTCGGGCGCGGGGGTGTCGGCCGCGGGTGCCGCGGCGGCGTGAACCGCCGGGGCCTGGGCGGCGGTCGCGGCGGTCGCGGCGGTCGCGGGGACGGCGGTCGCGGTGCCCAGGGCCAGTGCGGCGGTCGCGGCGAGGGCGGTGGCGAGGATGTTCCTGGTACGCATGTCGAACTCCCTTGGTCGACTGAACGGACAGAGCTCGGCAGTATCACCACAGGGAATTGTCATGCTCATAATTGATCAGCCTGGAGGTGGCCATGACCGGCCAGGTCGCATTGGCTGGAAGTCGCCACCACATCCGCTCCGGGAGGCTGCGGGAGTCCCACTGGTTGGCCGCCCCTGGATCGCCGTCGACCGGGGGCGGGGTGGGGTATGCGGGGTTCGGCCACCGCCGAACGGCTGATTTGGTCACTCGTGGTGGCCGATTCGGAGCTGAGAGTCAGAGCGTGGGGCGTAGGGGAGCGGGCGACGTGGCGGGATCCTGGGGCCGGCTACGGACGCGGCGCCTTGGTGCCGTGAACGGCGGTGTACTCGGCGGCCAGCCAGGGGGCGAGGTCGTCGAGGAGCAGGGCGAGGATGGCGGGGTCGGCGGTGGGGGTGCGGGCGGCCGTCGCCGCCGCGCGCAACTGGGCGGCGCGGTCGGGGTGGTAGCGACCGAAGATCTCCGCGGACTCGGTGAGGTCGCTGGTCCAGCCGCCCCAGCGGGGCATCACCAGGGTGAAGCCGGTGCGGACGAGCTTGCGGGCGGCGCCACGGGCCAGGGCGCGCAGCTCGGCGTCCGTGCTCGCCGCGGCCCGCCGGGCCTGCCAGCGGGGCAGGCAGAGCGCCAGGTCGCCGTTGGTCTCCCGGGCCAGCAGGGGACTGGGCCGGTAGCGGGGGAGCCGGGTGGCGAGGTCGGGGCCGAGCAGCGGGGTGCAGAGGCAGCTGACGAACCAGCCCAGGTCGTGCCGCTCGAGGTCGCTCAGCAGGGTGGCGGTGCTGAAGAGCAGCACGCCCGCGCCGTCGATCTGCGGGAACGCGGCGTCGAGCGCGCTCTCCAGGGCGTCGGCGTCGGCCCGGTCGGCGGCGGTGGGCCGGTGCTGCAGGGCCAGCAGCAGGTCCAGGTCGGAGCTGCCGGGGCGGGCGGTGCCGCGCGGGACGCTGCCGTAGAGGTAGGCGCTGTGCAGGCGGTCGGGGGTGAAGGTCTGCGCGATGCGGGTGCGGGCGGCGACCACGACGGGGGCGAACTCGGGCGAGACGCGGCTCAGGGAGCCCTCGCGGGCGATCGTTCCGTCGGGGCGCAGTCCGCGAGTGGTCATGGGTTCACTCTGCCCGGGGGCGGCGGCGGCCGTCGATCGGATTACGGCGTGCGCCGGGCCCGGTCGTGGAGCGGGCGGGAGCGATGTCGGGTCGGGCCCGGGCGGGTGGGGTGCTGCGCGTTCCCCGCGGGTCCGGTCACCCGGCCGGGACGGTCGGGGTCCACGGGCCGTCCTCCGGGCGGGCCTCGTCGGGGCTGTTCGGCCACGGCGGCACGGTGACCGCGACGATCCGCAGCGGACCGGCGCCCACGCCGTCGGCGCGGAACTGGAAGGCGGTGCCCAGCGGGATGGTGGCGCTGGTGCCGGGGCGCAGCGGGATGCTGCTCTCGCGCCCGTCCTGGCGGCGCCAGAGCTGGCCGGAGCCCTCGGCGACGTACCAGATCTCCTGCACCGTGGCGTGTGAGACGGGATGCGAGACGGCACCCGGGGCGAGTTCGAACTGCGCGAAGCTCGCCGCGCCGGGCAGTCCGGCGAGTACCCGCACCAGCGCGCCGTCCGGCGCGGTGACGGTCGGGGCGTCGGCCAGCTCACAGGTCTCGAAGGGGAGGTGTTCCACGTGCTGCGGTCCTTCCGTCGACGGTGGCCCACCGGTTCCGGATCAGGCTAGTCGACGATGGCGGCCCGTGGCGTCCGGTGACGGACGGTCAGCGGGCGGCGGGTCAGTGACCGGTCCGTGAGGATCTGGTGAGCATCCCGCAGGATTCATAGGAGTTGCGGCATATGTCCCGTTGCCCGCCCTTGCTGGGTCCCTGACAGCCGCCTACCTTCTGCCCCGTGCCCGAACCACTGATCTCCGTCGTCCTCCCCGCCCATGACCTGCAAGGACAACTCGCCGAGTGTCTGGACTCGATCCTCGACCAGTCCTTCGGCGGGTTCGAGGTGATCGTCGTGGCCGACCGCTCGCCGCACACTCCGACCGAGGTCCCGCAGGCCGCCGACCCCCGGGTGACCGTGCTGCGGCTGAACGCGGAGGTCGGCGTCGGGCGTGCCCGCAACGCGGGCGTCGACCGGGCGGGCGGCCAGTACCTGCTCTTCCTGGACAGCGACCACCTGGTGGCGCCGGGCGCGTTCCTGGCCCTCGCCGACCGGCTGCGCGCCCTGGACACCCCGCCCGACCTGCTGCTCTTCGGTCACACCCGGCTGCACGCCGGGCGGATCTGGGCGGGCGGCGCGGCCGAACTGCTGGCCGCGGCCGGTGGTGACGGGGCCTTCGGCCCGCTCGACCACCCCGAGCTGTTCGCCGCCCCGGCCCAGGCCTGGGACCGGCTGATCAGCCGTCGGCACTGGGACGAGCAGGCGCTGGCCTTCCCGGACGGCCGCTACGAGGAGATCCCGCCGGTCCACCGGGCGATGCTGACGGCCGGCCGGCTGGCGGTGCTCGACGCCGAGCTGGTGCAGCTGCGCCGCCGCCAGACCGTGCACCCGGCCGGTTCGCCGGGCAGCAGCGAGTTCGACCTCTTCGACCAGTACGAGCAGAGCTTCGAGCTGCTGGACCGGGAGCCCGCCCTCGACCCGCTGCGGCCGTACCTGTTCACCCGGATGATCCAGCACTACCTGTTCGTCTTCGACCTCGCGGGCTGCGTCGCCCGGGCGGAGCGGCCGCGCTTCTTCCACCGCGCCGCCGAGGCCTACCAGCGTCGGGTCCCGGACGGCTACCGCCGGCCGGCCGGGCGCGCGGGCGTCAAGTTCTCGCTGCTCGCGGGCGGTGCGTACAGCGCGTTCGAGGTGGCCAAGCTCTCCCAGATCGCCCGCACCGCGGTGACCGGCCGCAACCGCCGCGGCGGCGCCCCGGAGCCCTCGGACGCCGCCTGACATCCACCGGGTCGTCGCTCAGCCCCGCCGCCAGGCGCGGGCGGCGGCGATCCGGCGGGCGGTGCTCGGATGGGTGGCGAAGAGCAGCTGCAGCGCCCGTGGCGGGTCCACGTCGGCCACGTTGGTCAACGCGAGCCGGCGCTGCATCGCGATGAACTGCCCAGGATCGCCGGTGAGTTCGAGCGCGTGCCGGTCCGCGCGGGTCTCCATCCGGCGGCTCGCCGCGCAGCGCGGCGGCCCGGTCAGCGCGCTCAACACCGTGGCGCAGGCGGCCAGCAGCGGCAGCGACCGCGGGTCGGCGATCCCGCCGCCCGGCCCGCCCACCGCGACGCCGGCGGCGGAGAGCAGCGGAGGCAGACCGGTCAGGCCGCCGAGCGCGGCCACCGCGACGGCCGCGCCGAGCGCCCCGAGCACCGTCCCGACCAGCACGTCGCGATGCTTGACGTGCCCCAGCTCGTGCGCCACCACCAGCTCCACCTCGCGCGGGTCGGCGGTGGCCAGCAGCGTGTCGTAGGCGACGATCCGGCGGGTCGCGCCCAGCCCGGAGACGTACGCGTTGAGCGCGGTGGTGCGCCGCGAGGCGTCGGCGACCAGGACGTCCCGCACCCGGATCCCGTCCCGCTCGGCCAGCCCGAGCAGCGCGTCGCGCAGCTCGCCCGCCGGCAGCGGCGTGAACCGGTTGAAGAGCGGCTCGACCACCAGCGGGAAGAGGAACGAGAAGCCCACGGTCAGCAGCGCCGCGGCCGCCGCGGCCGGCAGCCACCAGCGGCCCGGCGAGCGGCCGGTCAGCGCGTAGAGCCCGAGCGCGACCGGCAGCGCGATCAGCAGGGTCAGCGCCAGCCCGCGCAGCAGGTCCACCGTCCAGCCGCGCCAGCCCTGGGTGACCAGCCCGTACGCCTGCCGGACCGAGCGCACCCGGGCGCCGAACGGCAGCGCGACCAGCTGTCCGAGCAGCACCAGCGCGGCCGCGCCGGCCAGTACCCGGGCGCTGCGCGAGCCGCCGAACAGCCCGCCGGCCCAGGTCACCAGGTGTGCGCCGGCCGGGGTCAGGCCGAGCAGCAGGGCCAGCGCCAGCCCGGCGACCCGCCCGCCCAGCGCCCACGGCAGCTGCGCCCGGCGCAGCGCCCGGCCGCGGGCCAGCTGTTCGGGCGTGAAGTCGGGCCCGCCGACTTCCGGTTCACTCTCCGCCGTGCTGCCCATCCGTCACCTCTCACCCGAACCACCGAAACCACCCGAACCACCGAAACCACCGGGGCCACCGAAACCACCGGGACCACCCGAGCCACCGGAGCCATCCGGCGCGCCGCCACCGCCACGGTACGGCCTCTCACTCCGCGCCCCGCGCCAGGGCGAGCAGCAGCGCGACGTCGTCCGCCCGGTGCGCCGAGCGGCGGGCGTCGCCGACCAGCCGGTCGGCCAGCTCCTCCAGCGAGCCCGCGTCGCCGTGCGCGAGGGCGACCCGCAGCCGGTCCACCCCGAGGTCGATCTCGATGCCCGGCTCCTCGACCAACCCGTCGGTGTACAGCGCCAGCACCGAGCCGGGTGGCAGCTCCAGCTTGCTGACCGGGAATTCGCCGCCGGTGTCGATACCGAGCAGCGGGCCGCCGGGCAGGTCGAGCACCTCGGCCCGCCCGTCCGCGTGGCGCAGCAGCGGCGGCAGATGGCCGGCCCGGACGGCCCGCGCGGCCCGGGTGGTGCCGTTCGGCCGCGCCGGCTCGGCGGACTCCAGCTCGACCAGCAGGCAACTGGCCAGCAGGCCCGGGCCGAGCTCGGCCAGCAGTCGGTCGGTGTGCTCCATCACCTCGTCGGGGGAGAGTCCGCAGCTGGTGAACGCCCGTACCGCACTGCGCAGTTGCCCCATGGTGGCGGCCGCCGCCACGCTGTGCCCCTCGACGTCGCCGATCACCAGGGTGAGCCCGCGGGTGGTGGGGATCACGTCGTACCAGTCGCCGCCGATCTCCATGCCGACCGTTCCGGGCAGGTAGCGGGCCGCGATGACCAGGCCCGGCGCCTGCGGCATCCGGTGCGGCAGCAGGGCGTGTTGCAGGCCGCGGGCCAGCGCGAACTCGGTGTCGTAGAGCCGGGCCCGCTCCAGTGCCTGGGCGATCAGGCCGCCCAGCGCGGTCAGCACCCCGCGGTCCTCCGGGGTGAACCGGCGCTGCTCGTCGAAGCCCAGGATGCAGCTGCCGACCGGGTGGCCGGAGGCGATCAGCGGCAGGAACGCCCAGGAGGACCGCTCGTCCAGCGGGAGGCCCGGATAGGCGGCGGCGAGCGCCTCGGGTGACTCGAAGAAGATCGGGGTCCCGGAGCTGAGCGTCTCCACCCCGGGCACCCGGGCGCGCATCGGGATGCCCTCGAAGCGGTCCAGGAAGCCCTCCGGGTAGCCGACCTCCAGCGCGAGGTGCAGTCGGCCGTCGCGGGCCACGTACACCGCCAGCTGCTGGCCGCCGAAGGCCGGCAGGATCAGCTCGGCGACCGTCTCGCAGACCTCCCGGACGGTCACCGCCTGGGTCAGCACGCTGGCCAGCTGCAGCAGGTGGTACATCCCGCCCAGGCCGGCCGGCGGCACCGGCTCGGGGGCCGCCGCGGGCGGGGCGGCGTCCGGCCGGACCCGCACCGGTCCCAGCGCCGGGGGCGGGGCGGGCACCACCGTGCCGGTCACCCCGTGCGCGTCCGGGTAGAGCGAGAAGGCCAGCCAGCGGTCGGGCGGGCGGCAGGCCAGGAACGAGGTCGGCTGCTGGGAGAGCATCGCGGCCCGGTAGCGGTCCTCGTAGGCCGGGTCGGCCAGCCAGGGCAGCGCCTCCCAGGGGTGGCGGCCCAGCAGGTCCTCGCGGCGGCTGCCGAGCAACGTCTCGGTGATGTGGTTGGTGTGGGTGATCCAGCCGTCCGGGTCGAGCGCGAAGACGCCGTGCCGCAGCCGTTCGACCGCGCCCGCGGCGGCCGCGCCGGTCCGGGTGTCCAGTACGGCGCCGACCAGCCGCTCGCCGGGCCGGCTCGCCGGGCCGGCCGGACCGGGCACCCGGCCCCACAGCTCGATCGGCCACGGCGGGCCGCCCGGCTCGTCCGGCAGGACGCGCAGCCGCACCGCGCGGACCGCGCCGTCCGCGCGGGCCCGCGCGGCGATCGAGTGGAAGACCGGGCGGTCGTCCGGGTGCAGGCGGTCCGCCAGGGTCTCGGCCCGGCCGTCGAAGGCCGCCGGGTCGGCCAGCCCGAACACCGCGCAGGCCCGGGCGTCGGCGGCGACCGTGTCGGTGGCGAGGTCCCAGTCGAAGAGACCGACGCTGGCGGCCGGCCCCGCGAGGGCGGGCAGCTCGACGATGGTGGGCGTGCGGTTGGGGCAGGCGGCGGCCGGGCCGCCGCCTGCCGCCAGCGCGGCGCCCAGCCGGTTGGCGATGGTCCGCAGGTGGCGGCGGGCGTTCGGGGCGGCGGCGTCCGTGCCGGCCCGCCAGAACGCGCACAGCACACCGAGCCGCTCCCCGCCGGCGGTCACCGGGACGCACACGGTGGCGAACGCGTACGGCAGGCCGACCAGCAGCTGCGGGAAGCGTCGCAGGGTCTCCTCGGCCCCGGAGAGGCTGACCGTGCGGCCGCTGCGATAGGCGGCGGCGATCGGCAGCGGGCTGCGGACCGGCAGCCGTCGGAACCCGCTCAACAGCGACACCGGGACCCCGGCCGCCGCGCTGAGCAGCAGCGAGCGATCGTCGGGCGAGCGCAGGTAGGCGACGCAGCCGTACGCGTCGGTGCTCTGCACGGACTTCCGGACGGCGACCGCGAGCGGGGACTCGGGAGGGCCGGGGGCGTCCGGGGCGCGGCGCGGATCGGGCCCGGCCGGGGATCCGGCGGGAACGCCACGGCGCCGGCGGGCGCCGGCGGGGTCGTCCCCGTCGCGCGTCGCCCTGGTACCGCCGGCTACGTGCGGACCTCCCCGGTCCGACGGCACACCCTGGCGCATCTCTTCTCTGTACGCCCGCCCACCAGGGGTGTCAAGGCGGGCTCAGCTCGCCCGGAGGTCCGGCCGCCGGTCGTTGCCGCGCATCGGGCTCCCCGGCGGGTAGTCGAAGTCGCACTCGCCAGGTCAGGGGCGGGGGAGGCGTTCCACGGCGACCAGGGCCGCGTCGTCGCGGAGGTGGCCGCCGGCGTGGTGGAGCAGATCCCGGCGGACGTGCCGCAGCAGGTCGGCCGGGCCGTCGGTGTTCCAGGCGGTCAGCCGTTCGGTGAGGGGATAGCAGACGTGGTCCGCGTCGCGCGCCTCGATCACCCCGTCGGTGTAGATCAGCAGTCGGCCGTCGGGTGGGAACGGGAAGCTCTCCGGACGGTAGCGGGACTCCACCGGCCCGCCCAGGCTGCCCGGACCCAGCGGCGGCCCGGGCCGCGGCGAGTTCAGCGGGACCACCCGGCCCCCGTGCAGCAGCAGGGGCGGCGGGTGGCCGCAGTTGATCAGCTGGATCGTGCCGCCGTCGTCCGGGACGTCCAGGACCACCGCGGTGATGAAGGACTCGCCGGCCTCGGCCGACCCGCCGCTGCCCACCGAGCGCTCGAGCTGCCCGGTCGCTGCCGCCTCGGCCTCGCCGTCCGCCGTCGCGGCGAGGTCCCGGCTGACGCTCCCGTCCAGGTACGCCGCCAGCTTCGGTAGCTCGGCCTGCAGGTGCGCGGCGGCCCGGAAGGCGCCCAGCAGAAGGGCGGCCTCGCCGAGGGAGGTGAGCCCCTTGCCGCGGACGTCCCCGACGATCAGCCGGATCCCGCCCGCGGTCCGGGCCGCGGCGTAGAGGTCGCCGCCGACCTGCGCCTCCTCCTCGGCGGCGAGGTAGACCGAGGCGATCCGCAGCGAAACCATCCGGGGCGGCAGGGGCCTGAGCAGCACCCGCTGGGCGGCTTCGGCGACCGAGCGGACCTGCACCAGCTCGCGGGCCCGCCGGTCGCGCAGCGCCGTGTACACCACCACCACCGCCGAGACCACGAACAGCGCGGCGAGCCGGGTCTCGTGGTTGGACGTGCTCACGCCGCCGTGCAGCACACTGATCATGAGCAGCGCGGCCAGCGAGACCAGGCCGACCAGCACGGTGAGTCCGGCGCCCGCGAACGAGGCGGTGATCGCGGGCGCGACCACCAGCAGCGGCCCGAGGTGGACGTCCTGCGGCGAGAGCACGTCGATGACGCCAGGATCAGCGCAAGGGGCAGGGGCACCAGGACACTGCGGCTCCGCCGGGGCCGGTGAAGAGCTTCGGAACGCTGCCGGACGGGCACCCCTCCTCCTTACACCCACCCCGTTGCCGATGCACCGCGAGCCCGGCGCGCCCTCAGACCGGGCCCGCGGTCCGGCGGTCGGTCCAGTCGCCGGAGGGGATCAGCGTCGGTGCCGCGCGCAGCCGGGCGGCCTGGGCGGGGCCGGCCAGGTAGACCCAGGCCGGCCGGGCGCGCTGCTCCGGGGCGTCCGTGACCTGGACCGGCAGCTGGACCCGGACGTACAGGCCGCTGCCGTCCGGCCGGCACTCCTCCAGCTCGTCCAGCTCGGTCAGCACCCGTGCGTAGACGTCCGGCCGGATGGTGAGCAGGTCGCCGACGACCCGTCGGCCGGGCGCGGGGACGGCGTACGGGAACCCGGGCCCGTCGTGCAGCGCGGCGCCCGCCAGCACGGCCGGCCGGGCCTCGGTGCAGCGCCCGGTGAGGTGGCGGTCGTGGTTGACCAGTCCGGGGCGCAGCGTGCCGTAGACGAAGAACGGCAGCTGGGACGGGGAGCCGGTCGGTCGCTCGGCCACGGCGGACCTCCTGCGGGTGCCTGCGGGCCCTGGGCGGCGTGCGCCAGGGGTGCGTCGCATCCTGCCACGCGCCGGGCGGGTGGCGGCAGGGGGCGCCGGCCGGCGTGCGGTGCCCGGTGACGGCCGGTGCTCGGCGCCCGGGCGGGGCCGGGCGGGGGCCGGACGGCGGTCGTACCGTGGGGAGAAGGGGGCGAGCGAAGGAGTCCCTGATGCCTGGTTCCGTCACCATCGGCCACCTTGAGGCCACCGCCACCCTCGACCACTCCGACGCCCATCGGCTCGCCGAGCTGCTGGACGAGCTGGGCCATCTGATGGCCGTGGCGGGCCCGAACCGCCTCACCGACGCGCAGCTCGGCGCGCTCCGGGCGGGGCAGGCACCGAGTCGCGAGGAGTTGGCCCGCTTCTGCCGGGGGGTCGCGGCCCGGCTGCACGACCAACTGCACGAGAAGCCGCACGGCGGGATGTAGTCGGCTGGACGGCGCCCGGGCGGCTCGCCCCGGCGCCGCCGCCCGCCCGGCCGCTGACTGCCGGTCAACCGGGCGGGGTAGGGAGGGAAATAGCGCGGGCCGGAGCCTTGACACCGATCGACGCTGCGTGAGTACATGCCAAGCGCATCAAAAGTCGACGTGCTGCCGGAAAGGCGACGAACGCCCCGTGAAGACATTCCCGCACCGGCGCCGGCGCGCCCTGGCCGCCCCCGTCGCGGTGCTGGCCCTCGCCGCCGCGCTCTGCCTCCCGGCGGCCACCGCGTCCGCCGCGCCGGCCACCGCCTCGTCCGCGTCCCCGGCCGCTGCCGGTGCCCGGGCCGCCGCCCCTGGCGCCGGCAAGGTCGAGACCGACTACGCCGACCCGGTCACCGCGCTGCCGCCGGTCAGTCGCCCGGACACCCCGTACTGCACGGTCACCGCGATGCGGCACGACTTCGCCAACAGCTACGGCCAGCCCTTCACCGGCACCCTCACCCCGCCCAAGGACTGCCCCGGCCCGTGGTCGAAGGTGGTGCTGGACTGGTCCGGCAGCGTCGCGGGCCGCCAGTACGACCGGCTCGCCGGTGTCTGGATCGGCGGCGCGGAGGTGTTCCGCACCAGCACCCCGGAGCCGGACCCGTCCGGCATCCACTGGCACGTCGACCAGGACCTCAGCAGCTTCATCCCGCTGCTGCGCACCCCGCAGCCGGTGGTGGTGGACCTCGGCAACATCGTCGACTCCACCTACACCGGCGTCTACCACATGACCATGACGGTCACCTACTACCAGGCCGACCGCCGGTACCCGCCGGCTGCCACCGCCGACCAGGTGCTCCCGGTCTCGCAGTCCACCACCGCGCCCGGCTGGTGGACCCTCGGCAAGGGGCAGAGCGCCACGGCCTCGCTGACCTTCCCGCGCAACCTCACCGGCGCCCGGCTCCAGCTCTACGCCCGTGGCGGCGGCTGCGAGGAGTTCTGGTACTCCAACGTGCCCGACGCCTACGCGGCCCAGCACCCCTCGTACGGGCTGTGCGGCGGCGGCAGCTACCGCGAGGTGCAGGTGCTGGTGGACGGCCGGCTCGCCGGCACCGTCCAGCCGTTCCCGGCGATCTACACCGGCGGGATCAGCCCGCTCATGTGGCGTCCGATCCCGAGCATCGACGCGTTCCGCACCCAGCCGTACGACGTCGACCTCACCCCGTTCGCCGGCACCCTGACCGACGGTCGGCCGCACACCGTCACCCTGCTGCCGCCGGCCGGCGCCAGCGACCTGTGGACCATCGACGGCAGCCTCTTCCTGACCACCGACCGGCTGCGGCAGCAGACCACCGGTGCGGTCACCGCCGACACCATCCGGTCCGCGCCGACGCTCGGCACCACGCAGTCCACCCGGCCGGACGGCAGCGACCTGATCACCACCACCGCCGGGCGGGACTGGACCGTGCAGGGCTACGTCGACACCTCGCGCGGCCGGATCACCACCCGGGTCGACCAGCACACCGACTACCGCAACAGCAACACCATCGCCGACCAGGGCCAGCGGCAGGTCACCTCGCAGCGGGACAGCGGCTGGACCCGGACCACCACCAGCACCGGGAGCGGCTGGGACCGGCCGGAGGTCTCCCGCGCCGGCTGGTCCTACCCGATCGACGTGACCAGCGGCTACACGCCGGGCGCGAACGCCGACAGCTACCTGGCCAGCGGTCAGGTGACGGTGGCCCGCCACCTGGACGAGCAGACCCTGCGCGGCGGCTCCTGGCGGGACCAGGCCCGGACCGACGACGAGCTGACCGCCCAGGGCGTGCTGGACCGGGAGTCCGGCACCATCGTCCAGGCGGACGGCAGCGGGCGTGAGCACTACGTCGGGACGACCGCGAACGGGGGCTGCTACGACCACGAACTGGCTGCCGACCACGGCTACGTGACGCTCGACCGGGTGCGCGACTGCGGGTAGCCGCGGACCGGTCGCCGGGGAAGGGCTCGGGGCGAGTGGTGCCGACCACGCTCCGGGCCTTCCGGCGCTTCCCGCCGGTGGATTTCCCCGTGCGGTGTCGCCGGGATTTCCGGGGCCATTTTCCCCCGTCCACGAATTACCTGACAGGCCGTCGGAAAAGAGATTCGGCATCCCGTGGGCCGGACCCGTCGCCAGGTCAGGCGGGTCCGCCGGCCCGCCCGCTGTCTGGACGTCAGTCCGATCCGGGCGGGTCGCGGGACGACGTGGTGAGATCTCCGTCACATTCCGTCCTGCCGGGTTTCCGGCAGTTGAACGGTGACGCATCCGTGACCTGCGGAAACCCCTGATGTGCCATTGTGAACGTGAAGAATTCGACAAGGTTCGCGGTAGAGTTGATCTTGTTTATCCGGCTTGTTCTACGATTCACTCTTGCGGGTGTCAGCGGCGGAACGGGGTGCGGCCGTCTTCCTGTGAGTGCGGCCAGGGCTGGACACGGCCTTGGCGCTTGAGGTCTGACGAGAGTGAGAGCACCGGTTGCGTAAGAGGATTGCGGAGCACCGCCGTGCCCGGAGGTCGGGTGACCGGCGGGAACGCGCCCCCGAGGCCCGGATGGCAAGGCGGCTGGCCGTCCTGCCCGCCCTGGCGACCCTGTCCGGCTGTGATCCGACGGGCGGTGGCGGCCCGGCCCTCTGGACGGCCGGTGCCGCGGTGGCCGTGGTCCTGGTGGGCGGCACCGCCGTGGTCGTCCGCCGGGCGACCGCCCGCCCGTTGGAGCAGGCCCGCGACCAGGCCGCCAGGAACCTCGGCACACTGCTCGACGAGCGGGCCGGCCTGGCCACCGAGCGCGACGAGCAGCGGGCCAAGGTGCAGGCGCTGACCGGTGAGCGCCAGCTGCTGCTCCAGGAGCGCGAGGAACTGCACCGCCAGCAGCACGAGTTGACCCGGCAGTGGACCGAGGCGGCGGCCGTGCACCGGGAGACCGCCGCCCGGGTCGACGAACTGCTCCAGCAGCAGGCCCAGTTGCTGGCCGAACGGGATGCCCTCGGCCAGCAGCGGAACGAACTCGGCCGGCAGCGCGACGCGTTGATCCAGGAGCGGGACGAGCTCCAGGGCAGTGTGGACGCCACCTTCGTCAACCTCGCGATGCGCACCCTGACCCTGGTCGAGCGGCAGCTGGTGCTGATCGAGGCGCTGGAGGGCCGGGAGGCCGACACGGCGCAGCTGGAGAGCCTCTTCCGGCTCGACCACCTGGCCACCCGGATGCGCCGCAACAGCGAGAACATGCTGCTGCTGGCGGGCCTGGAGAACAGCCAGCGCAGCCGCAAGACGGTGACCCTGCTGGACGTGGTGCGCGCCGCGGTCTCCGAGATCGAACGGTACGAGCGGGTCAAGCTGGGCTTCCTGGCGGCCGTCCGGCTCAGCGGCGCGGTCGCCGACGACACCAGCCACCTGCTCGCCGAGCTGCTGGAGAACGCCACCGCGTTCTCGCCGCCGCAGGACCAGGTGGAGATCGGCGGCTGGCTGCTGGACAACGGCGAGCTGATGATCTCGGTGATCGACCACGGCATCGGCCTGCCCGCCGAGCGGCTGCGGGCGCTCAACGAGCAGCTCGCCGAGCCGACGGTCCCCGCCGGGGCTCCGGGCGTCGGCGCGGAGTCCGGGAAGCGGGCCACCGAGCGGCGGGACGCGCTGCTCGCGGGGGCGTTGACCGGGCGGAGCATGGGCCTGTTCGTGGTGGCCCGGCTGGCCCGACGGCACGACATCCGGGTGCAGCTGCGGGAGAGCGCGGAGGGCGGCGGCGTGACCGCGATGGTCGTGCTGCCGCGCGAGGCGCTGCAGCAGGACTCGGTCAGCACGGCGGACCTCGACGAGCAGCGGCGCGCGGAGCGCAGCGCGACCTCGGCGGCGGTGCAGGCGCGGGCGGCGGCCACGGAGTCGTCCGGCGTGCCCACGACCGCGACCGCGCCCACCTCCGCGCCTTCGCCCAAGCCGGCTCCGGCTCCCGTGTCCGGTGACGCCGAGCTGCCCGCGCTGCCGCGGCGCAAGCCCGCGGGTGCGGAGGGCGGCGCCGCGAAGGCCGGTACCGGAACCGGGAGCGAAGGCGGGAGCCCGGCCGTCCCGACCGGCCGTGGGCGACACGCCGCCGCGCCGGCCACGGGTGGGGCCGAGCAGGCGCAGCTGCCGGACCTGCCGGACCTGCCGGCCCGTCGCGACTACGCGGGCCCGGCCATCCCCCGCCGGGGCCCCGCCGCGCCGGCTGAGCCCGCCGTGCCCGCTGAGTCCCCCGCACACGCCGTCTCGCCCACGCCTCGCCCGGACCAGCCGGAGGACAGCAGCGTGACGACCGTGCTCGGCCTGCCCCGCCGCGTCCCGCGTGGCAACGGCCTGCCGGGCACCGGCGAGACCCCGGCCTCCGGCCTGCGCCGGATCGCCGCCGAGCCCGAGACCACCGCGGCGCCGTCCTCGCGCCCCGCCCCCGTCACCCCCACCGCACCGGACGCTTCCACCGCGCCCACCGCACCGCCCCGCTCCGGGATCACCCCCGAGGAGCTTCGCCGCAGACTCGGCGGTTTCCAGAACGGACTGCGGCAGGCAGCCCGTGAGACCGCCGCCGAGGGACAGGACCAATGACCGACTTCCCCAACCCCCCGTCCGCCGCCACCCCGCTCCCGGTCCGTTCCCTGGCGCCCGCGCCCGGGCCCGTCCCGGTGGTGAGCCAGGCCGCGAAGAACGTCCGCTGGCTGCTCGACGACTTCCTCGGCACGGTGGCCGGTGTCGCCGACGCCGTGGTGGTCTCCTCCGACGGCCTGCTGCTCGCCGACTCGCAGGACGGTGTGCGCAGTGACGAACTCTCCGCCATCGTCTCGGCGTTGACCAGTCTCGCGGCCGGCGTGGCCCGAGTGCTGGAGTTCGGCGGAGCCAAGCAGACCATGGTGACGATGGACCAGGGCCACCTGGTGGTGATGGCCATCAGCGACGGCTCCTGCCTCGGCGTCTACGCCACGCTCAGCTGTGACCTGGGTGTGCTGGCCTACCAGATGGCGTTGCTCGTCGAGCGCGCCGGTCACGCGCTGACGCCGCAGGTGCGTAGCGAACTCCACCGGGCGATGGCCGTCCGATGAACCCAGAGGAGGTGGGTGGCATGCCCGGCACTGCGGGTGGTTCCAGCAGCGGCCACGCTGGTGGCAGTACCGGTCCCGGCACCGGTCCCGGCCCCGGCCGGCGGACCGACACGGCCCGTCCGGGGCAGGGACGTTCGTCCCGGGTCCGGCCGTACGCGATCACTCGTGGGCGGACCAGGTTCGGCCGGGTGCTGCTGGTGGAGACCCTGGTCTCGGCGTTGAACCGGCCGGCCGACCCGGCCGACCGCAGCCTGCCCGAGCTGGCCGCGATCTGCGACGTCTGCCGCGGTCAGATGCGCTCGATCGCGGAGATCTCGGCGCTGCTGCGGATCCCGCTCGGGGTGGTGAAGGTGCTGGTCAGCGACCTCGCCGACCAGGGCCGGATCCGGGTGCACGGCACCGACACGCTCGGCGTGGGGCTGGACGGTACGGACGCGATGGCGGGGACGTCGAAGCGGGATCTGCTGGAGAGGGTGCTGGGTGGACTTCGCAAGCTCTGATTCCGCGCCCGGGGCGGGCGCGGTCCCGCCGGGCATCCCGCTGGTGGGCAACGCCACCTCCACCAAGATCGTGGTGGCGGGCGGCTTCGGCGTCGGCAAGACCACCTTCGTCCGCTCGGTCTCGGAGATCCCGCCGCTCACCACCGAAGCCGTGATGACCGAGGCCGGCGCCGGCGTGGACGACGCCAGCGCCGTGCCGGAGAAGACCTCGACCACGGTGGCGATGGACTTCGGCCGGATCAGTCTGGCGCCGGACCTGGTGCTCTACCTCTTCGGCACGCCCGGCCAGGGCCGCTTCTGGTTCATGTGGGACGACCTGGTACGTGGCGCGGTCGGCGCCGTCGTGCTCGTCGACACCCGCCGACTGGCCGACTCCTTCCCGGCGTTGGACTACTTCGAGGGCAGCGGGCTGCCGTTCGTCGTCGCGGTCAACCAGTTCGACGACGCCCCGGCCTACTCGGCCGAGGCCGTCCGCGACTCGCTGGCCGTGCCGGCGCACGTCCCGGTGCTGATCTGCGACGCGCGGCAGCGGGCCTCGACGGTGCAGGTCCTCACGGAGCTGGTGGTCCACGCCCTCGCCGAGGAGACCGCGCCCACCGCTGTCTGACCCTCCCCCTTCCCGCTCTCCCCTTCTTCCCCCCTTCTCCACACCAAGCAAGACAAGAGGTAGGCAGCCGCATGCGCAGAATATTGATCGTCGGAGCCGGTCAGGCCGGACTCCAGCTCGCCCTGGGGCTCCAGAGCAACGGCTACGACGTCACGGTGATGACCAACCGCACCGCCGACGAGGTGCGCGACGGCCGCGTGCTCTCCACCCAGTGCATGTTCGACGCCGCGCTGCAGCACGAACGCGACCTGGGCATCAACTTCTGGGAGGGCGAGGCGCCCAAGGTCGAGGGGCTCGGTGTCTCGGTCACCGGTCCGGAGTCCGCGCGGGTGATCGACTGGGTCGGCCGCCTGGACGGCTACGCCCAGTCCGTCGACCAACGCCTCAAGATGGCGGGGTGGCTGGAGACCTTCGCGCAGCGCGGCGGCCAGGTCGTGGTGCACGGAGTGGCGGTCTCCGACCTCGACTACTTCTCCCGCACCTACGACCTGGTGCTGGTCGCGGCGGGCAAGGGCGAGCTGGTCACCATGTTCGGCCGCGACGCGAGCCGTTCGCCGTACGAGACGCCGCAGCGCGCGCTCGCCGTCTCGTACGTGCACGGCCTCGGCCCGCGCCCCGAGCACGACTTCAAGGCGGTCCGCTGCAACCTGGTCCCGGGCGTCGGCGAGCTGTTCGTGATCCCGGCGCTGACCACCTCCGGTCCCTGCGACATCCTCTTCTGGGAGGGCATCCCGGGCGGCCCGCTCGACGTCTTCGGCGACGTCAAGGACCCGGGCGAGCACCTGCGGCTCACCCTGGACCTGATGAAGACCTTCACCCCCTGGGAGTACGACCGCACCCGCGGTGGCGTCGAGCTCACCGACGCCGGCGCCACCCTGGCCGGCCGCTACGCCCCGGTGGTCCGTAACCCGATCGGCGAACTGCCCAGTGGTGGCTTGGTGTTGGGCGTCGCGGACGTCGTGGTCGCCAACGACCCGATCACCGGCCAGGGTTCCAACAACGCCGCCAAGTGCGCGGCCGTCTACCTGGACGCGATCCTCCAGCACGGCGACAAGCCCTTCGACCGCGAGTTCATGCAGTCCGCGTTCGACCGCTACTGGGAGGCCGCCCAGCACGTCACCAAGTGGACCAACGCGATGCTCGCCCCGCCGCCGGAGCACGTTCTCAACCTGATCGGCGCGGCGGGGCAACTCCCGGCCGTGGCAAACCGGTTCGCCAACGGGTTCAACAACGCGGCGGACTTCGAGGAGTGGTTCTTCGACCCGGAGAAGGCCGTGGCCTACCTGGGGTCGCTGACCCAGTAGGCGGTGTACCGCCCGTCCGCTGACGCCGGTGGGGGCCGGCGTCAGCGGACGGGCGTTCCCGGACCGGTCGCTTGACGTCGGTCAGGCCGGGCACGTGGCCGATCGCGCGCGGGACGGCGCGGTGAAGCCCTCCGGGAACCGGATGCTGGAGGCGGGCGAGAAGGGCTCGGCCGGGACGCAGGAGACGGCGTTCACGGTCAGCCGCCGTGCGCGGTGAGCATGTAGCCCTCCGGGCCCTCGAAGGAGAACATCGGCCCGAAGGGGCTGTCCGTCATCGGGGTGAGGATCTTGATCCCGGCGGCGGTGAGCCGATCGTGCAGCTTGTGAGCGTCGGAGGTCCTGAACCAGAGCGCCACGCCGAGGCCGGGCCGTGCCGTGCTGGCGAGGTCGGTGCCCGGGAGGAGCTCGCGGACGGCGAACGGGGTCGGCCTGGTGTCGAACACGACCGCGTGCGGCGGCGAAACCGCGGCCCGACGCAGGCCCAGGTGCTGCTCGCAGAAGGCGGCTGCGGCGTCCACGTCGCGGACTTGCAGGGCGACGAAGTCGGGGCCGTCGATGGTGACAGACATGGGTCTTCCTCGATCCTTATGTCAGAACTTTGACATCATTGAGGCTAGGACGCCGGGATGGCTATGTCAAAATGCTGACATGATGGAGAGCATGTCGGCCGAGCCGCCCCGCCCCGCGAAGGACGTCACCCAGCACGTGGGGTACCTGCTCAAACGCGCCCAGGCGGCCCTGCGCGGCGCCATGGACAAGGTCCTGCGCGAGCACGGGCTGACCGTGCCGCAGTACGCCACTCTCGAACTCCTGGCCCTGCACCCCGGCATGTCCAACGCCGACCTCGCCCGCGCGACCTTCGTCACCCGGCAGTCCGGAAACGTCGTCCTGCGGGGCCTGCAGGAAGCGGGACTGATCACCCGCCCCGCCACCGCCGACCACGGCCGCGCCCGGCCCGCCTGCCTCACCGAGGAGGGTCAGGCACGCCTCGCCGCGGTCCAGACCGCCGTCTACGCCATCGAACAGCGCATGGTCGAGGCGATCCCGCCGCAACGCATGGCGGTGCTCCTCGCCGACCTCGACCGCATCGCGACAGCCCTGGAGGAGTGACCCGCCAACCTCCTGCGGGGGCGCCCCTCGTGAGGCCCTCGGAGAAGGCTGGTGGCCACTCCGATTCTCGCTCGATAGGTCTGACCTCGTGGTGAGTTGAAAGGGTCGGCCTGGCGGTCGATGGGGGTGTCGGGCTGACGGCCGGACCGTGGGCGGTGCCGAGCCGGGAGGCGGCGGAGCCGCGGCGAGCCCGTGGGAAGGCCGACGAAGATCTCGTCCCCACCTGTGGCCGGACCAACGGGCAGGCCGAGCAGGTCACGTCACGCGCGGTTGCGGGACCGGGAGGTCGACGGGGAACCGCCGGGGTGAATCGACGGTGTTTCGGTTCGACTACCGGCCGTGTGTCCGGCCACCTGATCCGGAGCGGCGGAAGACAGTCCCCTGCCGAGACCTCCCTTCCACCTTCTGGGAGTGGATCACGACCTTCTCACTGCCGGTTGCTGCCGGCCGGCCAGGCTCGGGTGCGAGCGGATACCCTGCCGGTTCGCCGGGCCGTCGACGGGCGCTGACCGTTGTGGCCGGCGTGCTCTGTGCCGCCGCCGTCATCCCGGTGGCGCTGTCCGGGCCCGCCCACGCGCAGGGCACCTGCACGACCTCGGACTCCACCGTCACCTGTACCTTCGCCTCCACCGGCGCCGAGCAGACCTTCACCGTCCCCAGCGGTGTCACGCAGGTCACCGCCACGGTGATCGGCGCCGCCGGCGGCGCCGAGCCTCCGGTACCGGCGGCGGCCGTGGCGCCCAGGTGTCGGGCACGCTCACCGGACTGTCCGCCGGACAGACTCTCTACGTCGAGGTCGGCGGCACCGCCACCACCAGCGGTTCGTGTGGCGGGGGCGGCAGTGCGCGGGCGGCTTCAACGGCGGCGGCACCGGCCGCTTCGGCGGAGGAGGTGGCGGTGCCTCCGACGTCCGCACCCAGCCCGGCACCAACCCCTCGCCACCACCGACTCCCGCCTCATCGTGGCCGCGGGCGGCGGTGGAGCCGGGCTCACCGGTATCCCTTGTCCGGGAAGCCCGGGTGGGGATGCCGGCCAGCCGGCCACCGACGGGGCTTGCGACGGGGGAACCGGCGGCGGGACGGGCACGGCCACCCAGGGCGGGGCCGGGGCAGCGGCACCGTGGCCGGTTCCCCCGGCTCGCTCGGCTCCGGCGGCAACGGCGGCGGTCCGGCCCTTTCCGTAACGGGTGGCGGGGGTGGAGGCGGCTACTACGGCGGGGGCGGCGGCAACATCAACGTCTTGGTCGATCCTGTGCCCGTCCGCCCTGCGGCAGGCCGGCCAGTGTCGAACCGCACGACGCGTCCCGCACGTCCTCACGGCCGCGCGGAGGCAGCAGCACCAGGCCGGGCGGGTTGCTGGTCGGCAGGTCCTTGAGCGAGTGCACGATCACATCCACCTCGCCGCGCACCAGTGCGGCCTCCTGCTCGGTGGAGAACGCGGATCCGCCCGGGCTGGCCGACAACTCCCGGCGTCTGAAGAGACGTTGACCGCATGCTGCGCGAACACGGCCCGGCCACCTGCCGACGTTATGTCGGAACCATGACAGGAGGGATCGAATGCCGTCCCCCGCCGCGCGATCCGCGTCGGCGCTCGCTCCTCGGCCGTGCGCCCGACCAGGTCGCGACGGTGGGCGTCGGCACGGCGACGGTCGGCGACGCCCACCGGCCGGCTCGTGCTCAGCCAGTCGATCCCGGGGTGCGGGACTAGCCTGAAAGTGTGCGCGACGGCCCGGGAGGGGCCGCGACTCGCCGCCCACGTCCGACCCGTCACTGGCACCACACCACCTGCCGAGAACGCTGTACCGGACCCGATCACCGCCCGGTCCCCGACAGCACGGACGCCATCGTGAGGAGCGAAGACATGAGTACCACGCACGCGGTCAGGACACCGGCGACACCCGGCGTGCTGGAAGATCCGATGAGTAATCACGGAGTCGCGTTCAGCGCCTCCGAGCGCGACAGCTACGGACTGACCGGCCGGCTGCCCGCGGCCGTTCTGACACTGGACCAGCAGGCGAAGCGCGCGTACGGCCAGTTGCAGTGCCAGCCCGACGACCTGGCCAAGTACGTGTACCTGGAGCAACTGCACGACCGCAACGAGACCCTGTACTACCGGGTGCTCGCCGACCACCTCGCCGAACTGCTCCCGGTGGTGTACGACCCGACCGTCGGCGACGCCATCGAGAGGTATTCCGAGGAGTACCGACGGCCGCGCGGGATCTTCCTGTCGATCGACGCGCCCGACGACATCGAGACCGCCTTCGGCACCCTCGGGCTCGGCGCCGACGACGTCGACCTGCTGGTGTGTACCGATGCCGAGGAGATCCTCGGCATCGGTGACTGGGGCGTGGGCGGCATCGAGATCGCGATCGGCAAGCTCGCCATCTACACCGCCGCCGCCGGCATCGACCCACGCCGGGTGATCCCGGTGTCGCTGGACGTCGGCACCGACAACGAGGCCCTGCTCAACGACCCGCTGTACCTGGGCAACCGGCACGCCCGGGTCCGCGGCGCCGCCTACGACGCCTTCATCAGGAAGTACCTGGACGCCGCGTCGAAGATGTTCCCGAACGCGCTGCTGCACTTCGAGGACTTCGGCCCGGACAACGCCCGCCGGATCGTGGAGACCTACGGTCACCAGTACCGCATATTCAACGACGACCTGCAGGGAACCGGGGCGATCACCCTGGCCGCCGTGCTGTCCGCGGTCAAGGTCACCGGCGTGCCGATGCGCGAGCAGAGACTCGTGGTGTTCGGTGCGGGAACCGCCGGCGTGGGCATCGCCGACCAGATCCACAGCGCGATGACGCGCGACGGCGCCACGGCCGAGCAGGCCACCTCCCGGATCTGGCTGGTGGACAAGCAGGGACTGCTGACCAGTGACATGGCGGACCTTCGCGACTTCCAGAAGCCGTACGCCCGCAAGCCCGAGGAGGTCGCCGACTGGGCCGGCGGCGGGGCGGTCCCGCTGCTGGAGACAGTTGGCAGAGCAGCCCCGACGATCCTGCTGGGCACCTCGACCGCGCACGGCGCGTTCACCGAGGCCGTCGTCAAGGCCATGGCGCGGGGGGTCGAGCGGCCGATCATCCTGCCGATCTCCAACCCCACCTCGAAGATCGAGGCCGAGCCACAGGACCTGATCGCATGGACCGACGGCAAGGCACTGGTCGCGACCGGGCTGCCGTTCGGACCGCTGCAGTACCACGGCGTGAGCTACCGCTTCGGCCAGGCCAACAACGCGCTGGTCTACCCCGGATTGGGGCTCGGCACGATCGTCTCCGGCGCTGACAGGGTGACCCCTGCCATGCTCATCGCGGCCGCCGAGGCGGTGGCCGGCCAGGTCGACGTCGCCACTCCGGGCGCTTCGCTGCTGCCGGCGGTCGAGAACCTGCGGGCCTCCACCGCCACGACGGCGGTCGCCGTCGTGCGAGCCGCCCAGGCGGACGGCGTCGCCACCGCGAAGATCGACAACGTGGTGCAGGCGGTGCAGGAGGCCATGTGGCAGCCCTCCTACCCCGAGGGCGGCGCGTCATGACCGGCGCCACCGGGCAGCCCGGTGGCGCCGGGGACCGGGGGCCGAAGATCCTCGACCTGCCGATCGGCCTGTCGGCGACCGGAACCCGGCGCGAGAGCGACTCGATGGGCGCCATCGACGTGCCCGCCGACCGGTACTGGGGGGCCCAGACCCAGCGCTCACTGATCCACTTCTCGATCGGTGACGACCGCATGCCCAAAGCGGTCTACCACGCCTACGGCCACGTCAAGAAGGCCGCCGCGATCGTCAACGGCCGCGCCGGGAGGCTGCCGGACTGGATGGCGGACCTGATCGAGCAGGTCAGCGACGAGGTGATCGCGGGGAAACTCGACGAGCACTTCCCGCTGTACGTCTGGCAGACCGGATCGGGCACCCAGTCCAACATGAACACCAACGAGGTGATCAGCAACCGTGCCAACCAGCTGGCCGGCGGCCAGCTCGGCAGCAAGACACCGGTGCACCCCAACGACCACGTCAACATGGGGCAGTCCTCCAACGACACGTTCCCCACCGCGATGCACATCGCCGCCGTCAAGGAGATCCACGAGCACCTGCTGCCGGACGTGCAGGCGCTGCGACGGTCCATCGAGGCCAAGGCCGAGCAGTGGCGCGACGTGGTCAAGATCGGCCGTACCCACCTGGAGGACGCGGTCCCGCTCACCGTCGGACAGGAGTGGTCCGGCTACGCCCACCAGCTCCAGCGGGCCGCCATGTCCCTGGTCACGGCGTCCACCCAGGGCCTGTTCGAACTCGCCGCGGGCGGCACCGCGGTGGGCACCGGACTGAACGCGCCCGAGGGTTTCGCCGACCAGATCGCCCGGGAGATCGCCGTCGCGACCGGATACCCGTTCGTCACCGCGGCGAACAAGTTCGCCGCGCAGGGCGGGCTGGACGCCATGGTCGCCGCCTCGGCCGGCCTGCGGGCCCTGGCCGTGGTGCTGATGAAGATCGCCAACGACATCCGGTGGCTGGCCTCCGGGCCGCGCTGCGGACTGGGTGAGCTGATCCTGCCGGCCAACGAGCCGGGCAGCTCGATCATGCCCGGCAAGGTCAACCCGACCCAGTGCGAGGCCATGGTGATGGTCTGCATCCAGGTCCTGTCCGAGGACTCCGCGATCGCCTTCGCCGGCTCCCAGGGCAATTTCGAACTCAACGCGATGCGCCCGGTGATCATCAACAACTTCCTGCACTCGGCCACCATCCTGGCCGATGCCTGCCGGAAGCTGCGCGAGTACTGCATCGACGGCGCCGAGCTGCACCGCGAGCAGGTCGACAGCTACGTCGACCGTTCCCTGATGCTGGTCACCGCGCTGTCGCCGGAGATCGGCTACGACAAGGCCTCGGCGATCGCCCACAAGGCCGACGACGAGGGCACCACCTTGCGTGAGGCCGCCCTGGCCAGCGGATACGTCGATGCTGCCGAGTTCGACCGCATCGTGAACCCGGCTGCCATGGTCGGATCGACCGGGAGGCCATGACAGCGCCCGTCGGACGCCGACTGGATGGGGAACGTGAGCTTCGTCGTGCTCTCCCGCTCTGCTGGGTGGGTCACCAGGAAGCCGCCGACGCCGAAAGGCACCGCGTGGTGCGCGGTGCCTTTCGGCGGATCCGGTCGGATCAGGAACCAGACGTACCCCTCCGGGGGGCGGGTGCCGCTGCGATCGGCTCCGCAGGCGGGTGATACTGCGCCCCCTCCCGTTCGGCCGGCTGCACCTTCACCGTGTGCGAGACTCCCGCCAGCGTGAACACCAGCTCCATGTGCTGCCCCTGCCGCAACGTCTCCTGGGCGCAGTGCTGGGCGCCCGGCCCGGTCAGCATTTCCCTGAGCCAGTTCCGTTCCAGGCTGCCCAGGGGCAGGGCCTGAATCGACTGCCAGGACGCCGCGAGGGCATCCGTGAGGCGCGCGAACGTCGCGGGCGCCGTGATTCCGGTCAACTCCACCATCACGGGGCCGACCCCCGGTGCGTCCTTCTCCCCGGTCATCGCGCACCACCCGGCTCGCCCTGGCGCGGCACCGATCCGCCGTCCGCCGGACTGACCACGGCCCACGTGATCTTGCCGATTCCCCGGTCGCCGCGCGGGCGCCAACCCCACCGGGTGGAGAGCGCGTTGACGAGGATGAGCCCACGCCCGGCCTCGTCGTCCGGGCCCGGCTCGCGCGGTTCGGGAGGGGCGCTACCGGCGTCGTGCACCTCGATCAGCAGCCGGTCGGCGTTGGCGTCCAGGTAGACCCAGATCAGGCATCCCCCAGGACTCCCGTGCCGCACGGCGTTCAGCGTCAGCTCGGTGAGCACGATGAGCCCATCGCCCGCGAACCGCTCACCGTCGATCACGCGCGCCAGCAGGTCCCTGAGTAACTGACGCGCGCGGCCCGGGGATCGGGCACTGCGTGGCAGCCAGCACTCCGCCTTGCCGGTCAACTCCTTTGGCTGATTGATGATTTCAGGCATGGCAAAGCTCCCTTGCAGTGCGGCCGTGGTACCAGGCGGGCGATCTGTGCACCCTGGGCGAGGGCATGGGAATGCCCGGCGACCCACCGTGTTGATCACGATCTGTCGATCGATGCCCTACTCTCCGTAGTCTGCTCTTGAGGGACTGCAATCTGCAAGACTTCATTGCGAAGTCTCAGATCGAGTAATTCGAACAGTTGATGCTCATTGCGGAGCGAGCACGGCAGTGCTTTCATTTCGGATGCTGAGAGTGCTTCATACTGAGGTGGGGAAGGGATGACCCATGGCGGAAGGGCCGACGGGATCGACCGTGCCGCGGAGGCAACTCGGGCGGTACCTGCGCGATCTGCGGAACAAGGCGCGACTCACGGTTCGTGCGGCGGCGCGTCAACTGGAGTGGTCCGAAGCGAAGATGTGGCGAATCGAGACGGGGCAGACCTCACTGCGCAGTCTTGACGTGGAGGCCATGTGCAAGGTCTACGGTGCGCCGGCAGATCTCACCGAGGCGCTGATGGGCCTTGCGAAGGAGACGAAGGCGCGCGGCTGGTGGCACTCCTACGGCGACGTGATTCCCGAGGGCTTCGACCTCTACATCGGCCTCGAAGAGGCGGCATCACAGATCGACTGGTACGAGAGCGAGTTGATCCCCGGCCTGCTACAGACCGAGGACTACGCCCGCACGATCATCCGAGCGGACAACCCTCATGAGGACGAGGGCGAGATCGAGCGCCGAGCACGTTTGCGAACCACTCGTCAGGTCATTCTGAGCCGTGCCGCCGGTGCGCCGAGGCTTCGCGTGGCCCTGAACGAGTCCGTGCTCAGGCGGCCGGTCGGCTCGAATGACGTGATGGCGAGGCAACTCAACCAGCTGGTTGAAGTTTCGGAGTTGATCCGGATAAGGGTGGTTCCGTTCGCGGCTGGATTGCACCTCGGTGTCATGTCGGGCCCGTTCACGATCCTGCGCTTTCCGAACAACGTGGACGGCAGCGAGAGCGAGCCGCCGACCGTCTACGCGGAGGGCTATACAGGCGTTCTCTACCTGGACAAGCCCAACGAGGTCGAACGCTACGACAGGGCGTTCGAGAGTATCTGGGATGCAGCGCTCGACGAACAGGCGTCGAAGCGCCTGATGTCTGAAATGGCAGGGAGTTATGGACAGGCTTGATCTGACGGGTGCGGCCTGGTTCAAGTCCAGCCACAGCAACGGCCAGGCGAACTGCGTGGAGGTCGCGTTCGCGGCCGGCGGGGACGTCCCCGTGCGTGACTCGAAGGACCCCCAGGGCCCCGCGCTGGTCTTCGGCGCCGACGCCTGGCGGGCGTTCGTCGGCGGCCTGCGGACGGGGAGCTTTCCCTCGGGCTGCTGACCCGTCCGTGACGCTCCGACAGCCCCCGGCTGCCGTTTCCCGTGGCACGGGGGCGGTGTGCCGCGGATCCGGCCACGGCGGGGCGGGCCAACCAGGCACCGTCTGCCGAGCACCCGCTACCCCGCGCGGCGCTCGGCCGGGGCGGTGCGTCCGTCGACCGGCCAGCGTGGGCCGCTGATGGGGTCGTTGAGCCATGCCCACTGTGCGGACGGGGTGACGGTGATCCCATAGTCGTAGGGCGCCGGACGGCCCAGTTCCTCCCACCGGTCCCACGCGGCGAGCAGCCTGTCGCCGAGGCGCTGGGGGCCGCCCTGGTGGACGGTGACACCGCCGTCCCCGCCGGCCGACAGCGCCGCCCAGGAGCGGTCGCCGTCGTGGACCCACGCGGAGACACCGTCCTCGTCGGTGCCGGTGGTGATGACCGCCTCGGGGACGGCGACGCGCAGTGCGAACTTCAGGTTCCAGTCGTCGGCGAGCGGCGCCAGGTCACGCTCCACGGTGTGCACGGCTTCCGGGGCTTCGGCACCGCGCACCGCCCGGTATCCGGCATGGCCGCCGGCCGACGGCCCGGGAGCGCCTCGGTCCGCCATGAACTGCCCCAGGCCCCGCACCCAGCCGGGGGCGCCGCGACCGTCCGGGTCGACCGTGAGGGCCACGTGCCCCAGCCGCCCCCACGGGTAGACGATCCGGCCGCCCGGCCGCGTGTGTTCCACCCAGCCCCAAGGAACCGTCTCCACCGCGTAGGTGGCGTGGATCCGGTCGACCGGGCCGCTTACGGGCGGCGGGGTGCGGGTGCCGTCGCCGACCACCACCTCCGCGTCGGCACCGGCGACCGCCAGCCGGGCCGCCGCGAAGACCGCCAGCCCTGGGTCGACCTCGGTGGACACCACGTTGCCGGGACCCGCCCGCCAGGCGGTCAGCGCGCACGTCCAGCCCTGCCCGGTGCCGATGTCCCAGACCCGGTGTCCGGGTTCGACGCGCAGACTGTCCAGCATGTCGGCCACCACGGCGGGGGCGGAGAGGCTGGACGACGGCAGTCCGCCGGTGACCTGGGTGACCGCCGCCGCGTCCGGGCTGCCGTACAGCTCGGCCGTCCACCCGGCCGGGTCGCACGCCCGGTCGACGGCGGCGTACGCCTTCCCGTTCCAGCGCCACAACCGCTCGGGTGCGAACAGGTCACGTGGCCGCGCGGCCATCGCCTCGCGCAGCCATGGTGAGTCTGCCGGCCACGCCCCGCGCTCGGCCATCGCCAGATCCAGGCGCGTCCGGCGGGCCACCAGGTCCTCGTGGGTCACTTCTTGTGCTTCCCGTCCGACGGTGGCGGGGGCGGGACCTGCCCGCCCGCGTTTCCCGGCGGCGGATTTCCCTGGCTGGGCTCAGGTGGTGGCTTCTCGTGTGTGCCCCGGGATGGCGTCGGCGTCATTGCTGCTCCTCGTCGCGGTAGGACAGACACGGGTCATCGTGGCCCGGCTTCCGGAGCCTGTGGAAGACGGCGCTGGGGTGTGCCCGGGGCGCGCGCCCGGACGCTGTGCGCCGGGCCGGCACCGGACCGCGAGTTGCGGCGGTGGCTACGGGCAGGCCTTCCGGTAGGTCGTGCCCGGGGCGTCCTTCTTCCACTGGGCGGCGGTGATGGAGTTGCCGGTGTACGAGCAGAGCAGGTCGGCGAGTCCGCCGGGGTCGGTGTCGGCGAGGAAGGCCGAGTGGCCGTCCAGGATCGCGAACGTCGGGGCCGAGGGGAGGAAGGTGACCGGCCCGAGCGTGGCGTCGGCCGCGAGCGTGATGGTTGCTTCGAGCACCGGCGCGGCGGGGTTGTGGATGTCCCACAGCTGGGCCTCGCCGCTCATCCCGTTCCAGTCGGCCATGAGGTGGCCGGTGGGATCGAGGCTCACACCGTGGAGGTTGTGCAGCGTGCTGACGGCGGCCCCGGTGCGCGGGTGCGACGGATCACTGATGTCCCACACGGTCACGGTGCTGTTGCCCGGACCGGTGGCGGCCAGCCGTCGACCGTCGGGACTCATGTTCAGCATGGAGCCGACGGACCCCGGCAGGACGGTCGCCGAGCGCACTCTGCCGGCGGTGACGTGGAACAGGTGGACGGTACCGCTGTTGTCGGAGTCGGTCGGCGACGACGTCACAACGGCCACCACGGCGCCTGCGGAGACGGCGGCGGGGCTGGCGCTGGTGAGCTGGGTGGTGTCGCCCTGCACCGGGTGTCGTGGGTCGCTGGTGTCCCACCAGTCGATTCCGGTGGGCGTGATGACGATCGCGGTGCGGCCGTCGGCCAGCAGGCCCGTCTCGTCGGTGTCGGGATCGGGAACGGGGACGGACCCGACTTCGGCCGCGTTGTGCGCGTCGGTGATGCGCCACAGGTGCAGCAGCTTGTCACCGCCCTGGACCGTGACCAGATCGCCGGCGGCGTCCACGTCAACGCCCGTGCCCGTGATCGCTCCGCCGTCGATGGTGGGAAAGTCGGCCTTGCCCAGGGAGGCGGCCCGCACCGGATGGCGCGGATCGCGCAGGTCCCACAGCTGGACGGACTGGTCGTGTGTCACGGTCAGCAGTGTGGTCGCGCCGAGGAACCGGGCTTGCTGCACTGTGGCGGGCAGCGGAATGGTGGCGATGCGCTCGGGGGTGCGGGGTGAGGAGACGTCCCAGAGGGCGAGGTGGGAGGGGGACAGGGGATCATTGGGCAGGTCAGAGGCGAGGGCTGCGGCCATCAGGCGTCCGTCAGGACTGAAAGCCCAGTCCGAGAAGGTGTCCGAGGCGAACACGTCGTCGGCGGGGCGCAGCGGCGAGCGCCACGCCCGCAGCACGCCGTCGGGGCCGCCGCTCAGCAGGACGCCGTCGGGCGCGTAGGCCATGGCGATGGTGCCGAATCCGGTCGTGGCGCATGCCGGTTGAACCGAGGCCGGGTTCGCGGGGGACAGATCCAGCAGGCACAGCTGGCTGTTGCTGTCGTCGGCGTCGACTCCGCTGAAGGCCAGTTCGCTGCCGTCGGGGCTGAAGGCCACCGCCATCATGACCGGGCTCGGGTAGTAGCCGGTCGGGATGGGCGCGGGCGCGGCCGGGTCGGCGATGTTCCAGAGCCCCACGTCGTAGTCGCCGACGGCGGCCAGCCTGCTCCCGTCGGGACTGAACGCCACGGCGGTGTACCCGGTGGTGATCGTGGCCACCTTGGCCGGGGCGGACGGATCGGCGAGGTTCCACAGCTGGGTCGCGCCGCCCAGGACGGTGGTGGCGAGCAGGTCGCCCTTCGGGGCGAACGCGACGCCGGCGAGTACGCCGGACGCGTCCGTCCGCTGGGTCGGCGTCGGCAGTTCCGCGACCAGACGGGGGTGCGCGGCCTGCGCCACCGACCACACCAGCGCGACGCCCTGCGTCAACGCCGCGGCCAGCAGCGTGCCGTCCGGGCTGAAGGCCATCGACGTGACCCGGGGTGATCCGCTGCCCCCTGAGGCGTCAGCGGCTCCCGGTAGTTGCCCAGCGACGGTGGGGTGCCGGGGGTCGGCCAGGCTCCAGAGGCAGAGACTCGCGGGGGTGGCGCAGGCGCCGGCGAGCAGCCCGCCGTGCGGCGCGAGGGCGATCCCGGTCGCGGCCGTGTGGAGGGTGGCGTCCAGGACGGGCGCGAGCGGCTTGGTGAGGTCCCAGATCCGCAGTGATCCGTCCGTGTCGACGGCCGCCGCGAGGGGCCCGTCGGGCTGGGCCGCGACGCGCAGCACCTCGTGGCCGGTGTCGGCGACGACGGAGTCCAGCGGTGTCATGAGGGTGGCGTACAGCTGGTTGGCGGCGTCCTGGGTGGGAGCGGACCGGTACGCGGCGATCGCGAGCTGAGCGGCGACGCCCGGATCGGTGGCGCTGAGCGCGTTCGCGTCGGCCGCCAGGGTGGTCGAGCGGGAGACCGCGTCCTTCCGTGCGGTCTCCCTGCTCAGCTGTAGGGAGACCGCACTGACGGTGGCAGCCACCAGCGCCAGGACGCCGACCAGGGCGACCGCGGCGCGCCGCCGTCGGGTCTGCCTGCGGCGGCGGACGTGTCCGCGGTGCAGGTAGTCGCGTTCGGGTTCGGTCAGGTGGCTGCCGTACTCGCCGAGCCACCGCTGGGCGCCCGCCAGTGTGACGGCCGTCGGGAGCAGGTCGGCGGTGCGCCCGGCGGCTTCCCAGCGGTCCCGGTCGTGTCGCAGGGATTCGCGCCAGCCCAGGAAGGAGCGGTCCTTCACGGCCCAATCCGCCAGTCTGGGCCAGCTGTTGATCAGCGCCTCGTGCGCCAGCTCGACGGTCTCGACGGACTCGGCGGCGGCCTCGGCGGTTGCGGTGCCGTCAGCGGTGTCGGTGGAACCGGCGGCCGGCGCGCGTTCCTCGATGCGTCCGGTGACGAGCAGCCGCGTGGTCGCGAGTTGCCGGGCGATCCGCCATTCGTCGTCGCTCAACTCCGTACGCCGCACCGTCCGGCGGGTCGCACCCGTCGATCCCATGGGCACCCTGATGAGCCGTGTGAAGAGCTGTCGGGCCGCCGCCTCGTCCCCCGGCAGGACGGACTCGGCCCAGACGCGGTCGGCGTAGGCGCTCAGGGCACCGGCGACACCGCCGAGCTCCTCGTACGCCTGGTGCGTGAGTTGGCCGCCGGTCTGTCGGCGCCACAGCAGTTCGAGGGTGAAGCCCAGCAACGGCAGGGCACCGGGCTCGGTACGGGTGTCGTGCAGGATCCGTTCGACCAGGCCGGGCGCGTAGGAGACGCCGGGGACGGCGTCGACCGGCGCCGTGACGATCTCGCGGAACTGCTCGGCTCGCATCGGCGCGAGAGCGTGGTTCTGGCCGGCGAAGAACGGCCCGAGCCGGGGGTGTTCCAGCACCGTCTCCAGGAAGTCGGCCCGGAGCGTGGTGAGCACCCGGACCGTACTCGGCAGGTTCTCGTCGAACAGGACGCCGGCCAGCGCGTCGACGGCCTCCGGGGTGCGCGAGAGCAGTTCCTCGAACTGGTCCACCACGACGAGCAGTTTCCCGCTCCCGTGGCGGTTCAGTATCCGTGCCACGACATCGGCCGGCCCCCCTTGGCCGTTGGCCAGCGCGCCGGTCAACTCCGCTATCCGGGACAGCCGTTCGACCTCGGACAGCCGGGGCTCCAGCAGGGGTAACAGCGCCGCGGCGAGCGCGGACAGCGGGCTGCCGCCGGTGGACGGCCGGAAGACCACGGCGGAGTTCCCTGCCTCGCGGAAACGGGGGACGACCCCGGCCATGGCCAGGGAGGACTTCCCGGAGCCGGAGGCGCCGACGACAGCGACCCAGCGCTTCTGGAGCAACCGGTGGCTGAGCTCGTCGGCTTCCGTCCGCCGCCCGTAGAAGATCGACGCGTCGGACTCCCCGAACGCCGTCAGGCTGCGGAAGGGCGACGGCGGCAGGGCGAGACCGCGTAGCTCGAGCCAGGCCTCCAGCAGGCGCTGGGTGGGGATCAGGTAGCTCACCGGGGGCTCGCCGGTCTCGGCCAACGCCATCATGCCGATCACGCCGACCAGGACGTCGTCCCACACCGGGCCACCGCTGAAGCCCCCGGAGACCCGGTAGCCGTCCGAGTCGGCCTGGTCGAGCTGCAGCAGGCCGTCGGCCTGACGTTCGCGCAGCACACCGGCGTGCCACACGCCTCCCGAGCGGCCGATCGGGAAGCCGAAGGCCCGCGCGGCGTGGCCCCACACCTCCCGCGTCTCGAGGAGCCGGACGGGCCGCGCACCCGGCAGCCGGTCGCTCAGCCGCAGGACGGCCACGTCCTCGGCCGGCGCCCAGTGTTCGATCCGCACGCTGACGGCTGCGGTGCTCGGCGTGGGGGAGGGCAGGAGGGGCGGGTCGACCGTGAGCCCGGCGGCGTCGGGGGGCTCGGCCTCCGGCGGTGTGCCGAGCGCGGCCGAGACCACGTGCGCGCAGGTGAGGGCGAGCTCGTCGGTGACCAGGAAGCCCAGGCCGACGGGGACGCCCGCGGCATTGCGGATCCGCAGGACGGCCGCGTCCAGGGCCTTCGGTCCGGTGCCCCCGGCGACCGCGGGCGCCGTCGTCATGCCGTGGGCTCCGACTCGGGGTCGGACTCCTCGGCGGGCCGGTGCCAGGTGAGCGAGACCTTGAAGTTGGCCTGCGCCGCGGTGCTGGAGATCACCACATCGGCCTCGGCGGACAGCGACAGCCCGAACTCGACGGAGATCTCGTCGGGCGCGTGGACCATGCCGCGGAACCCCTCGACGAAGTTCTGCGCGACCGGGCGGATCCCGGCGAGCATGTCGCCCATGGAGCGGGTGGCCCGCGCGACCACCTGGCCGGGGCGGGCGACCTGCACCAGGCCGTCCCCGGCCCGCTCGATCTCGACCCTCACCACATCGGACGGACCGTCCGTCCCGCTGACCGGTACTTCCACCAAGTACGCCATGCTTCCCCCGCCCGGGGCCTTGCCCCAGCCCCTTGGTACGCATCCGCAAGCCAACTGGCCCATGAATGTACAACATCAAGCTCGGAGCCGGGCGCGGGAGTCGGGCGCGGCCACGGGCGCGCGGGTGGACCCGCAGGTCCACACCTTGATCATGTCGCGACGCGTACGTGATCTTCCTGCGCAAAGATGTTCGACGGACTTTCGCGTCCGACATCCCCGCTCTCTCGAATGGTTCACGGTGCCCGAGCAGTTCAAGTACAGACGGCGTACGGCGGGCCTCGCGCTCACCACCACCCTCGCCGCGGCCCTCTCCGTCACGACGCTCAGCGCCTGCCAGGGCCTGCCCTGGCAGCAGAAGACGCTGCCCGAAGCCCAGTTGAAGAGCGAGCTGCTGACGGCGCCGACGGGGTCGAAGCCGTTCGACCGTGGCACCCTGGCGCCCGGCGGCGTCCTCACGCTCGACCAGTTCGTGGACGGCATGTTCGCCGCCCAGCAGCAGTCCTCGGAGAAGGGCGACGCCACCAGGGACGGCTTCAAGTACGCCGTCGAGACGAACTGGCAGGCACCGGACGGCACGCAGGCCGATCTCTTCCTGATCCAGTTCATTGGCTCCGGCGGAGCGCAGGACTACGTCAGCAGCGTCTCGGAGGGCACGTCGCGGGGTCAGACGCCCGCCGAACCGCTGTCCTCGCTCCAGGGCGTGCCGGGAGGTGAGGCGTTGAGCGCCGGTGCCGTGGACAAGGCCGGGAACATCCAGCAGAGTGCCTGGTTCTCCGTCGGTGACATCGCCGCCGACCTGCACTACTTCACCCCCGGCGCGGCCAACCCCACCGGGCTGGACCAACTCGCCAAGGCCCAGCGCGCACGGCTGACCGGGAACGTCACCACCCCGTCACCGTTCCCCACGTCCTCGGCAACCGCACCCGCGCCGGCCAGTTCCGCGCCGGCTCCCGCCACCCCGGCCGATCAGAGCCGCCTGGCGAACGACCTGGTGCCGCTGCCGAGCGGTGCCCAGCCGTGGCGTGCCGACAGCCAGGACGGTCCGACGGGTGTCCTGACGCCGCAGCAGCTGGTGGCCCGTATCGCCGAGCCGAGCGACCAGCAGCGGGTCACCACCGAGGAGACCGATCGCGGGCTCCAGTACGCGGTACGGGAGAACTGGAACGCCTCCGACGGCACCGAGGTGGACATCGACCTGCTCCAGTTCGCCTCCGCGACGGGAGCGCAGAGCTTCGTCCTCGCCTACCAGGACGGGGCGGGGGACGCCGTCGGTACCGGCGGTACGTATACGATTCCCGGCAGTGGTGATGCCATGGCCTTCGAGCACGCCGGGCTGGACAGCGACGGCGACATCCGGACCGAGGGCTATGCCGTGGTCGGCGACATCGCCCTCAACATCAACTTCTGGACGCCCGCGAAGGCCGACCGGGCGGCGGTGACGGCGCTCCTGCAACAGCAGTACGCCAGGGCGCTGGCCGACCCCACCGTGGCGGCCGTGGCGAAGGCGGCGCCCGCGCTGCCCACCTCCACCCCCTGAGCCGGCTTGGGAGCAGACCGGGCCGGACGTTAGGATCTGGCCGGTCGCTCCCGGTGACCGGTGACCGGTCGCAGGACCGGTCGCAAGCTCCTGATCGAAAGGCCGCGCAGTCGATGGCCCCTCGTCTCTCCGTCGTCGTCCCGATCTACAACGTCGAGCGCTACCTGGAGGAGTGCCTCGACTCGATCGCCGCGCAGACCTTCGACGACTTCGAGTGCGTCATGGTCGACGACGGCTCGACCGACGGCAGCGCGGCCATCGCCGAGCGTTACGCGGCCGAGGACGCGCGCTTCCGGCTGGTCCGGCAGGAGAACAAGGGTCTCGGCGCGGCCCGCAACACCGGCTGGCGGCACCTCGGCGAGGGCACCGAGTACCTGGCCTTCGTGGACAGCGACGACAGCCTGCCGCCCGGTGCGTACCAGCTGATGATCGACACCCTGGACCGGACCGGCTCGGACTTCGCCGCCGGCAACGTGCTGCGGTTCCGTTCGAGCGGTTACTACCAGTCCGGCGCCCATGTGAAGCCGTTCCGCGAGACCCGGCTGAAGACCCACGTGACCGAGCTCCCGGCGCTGGTCACCGACCGCACCGCGTGGAACAAGGTCTACCGCCGGAGCTTCTTCGACGGCGCCGGCATCCGGTACCCCGAGGGCATCCTCTACGAGGACGCCCCGGTCAGCGTCCCGCACCACTACCTCGCGAGCAGCGTGGACGTGCTCTCCGAGCACATCTACCACTGGCGGGAGCGCGAGCTCGGGGACCCCTCGATCACCCAGGGGCGTACCAACCCGCGCGGCCTGATCGACCGGGTCCGCTCGATGGAGCTGGTCCGCGAGTGGCTGCTGGCCCGCCCCGAGCCGAAGTTCCACGAGAACCTGCGCTCCTACGACCACAACTGCCTGGTCGAGGAGATCCCGATGTTCTTCTGGTGGGTGCCGGACGGCGACCAGGCGTACCGCGAGGTCTACCAGGAGCACGTCAGCCGGCTGGTGCGGGCGATCGGCGTCGAGCGGATCGACGCGCTGCGCGCCCCGCTGCGTCTCAAGTACCGCCTGACGCTGGCGAATCGGATGGACGAGTTCGTCGCGCTGCAGCGCCTGCACCGCTTCTACCGGTACCGCCGCCGGCAGCTCGCCCGCCTCTCCCACCGCGCGGCCGCGTAGCGCCCGCGACCGTCTCGGATCAGCTCGTGGCGTCGGCCGCGGAGGTGGTCCGGCCGGCGGGAGGGAGTGACGCCTGAGGGGTGGCGCGCCGGGTTGGCGATCGCCGTGAACCCCTCAGCCGGCGTCGTCGGGCAGTGCGCCGCCGGGCTGCCCGCCACCGGCGTTGATGCCGGCGAAGAGCCAGGTCAGCGCCTGGCCGAAGAGCTCCTCGGACACGCTCGCGGGGTCGATCCGCCGTTGCCGCACCAGGCCCGTGAACAGCGCGGTCACCACCGTGGCGACGGCCTCGGCGCTGACCCCGGCGGGTGCCCCGCGCTGGACCAGGGCGCCGGCGATCAGCTGCTCCAACGACTCGCGCGGTCCGCGTAGTTGGGCCGCCATGGTGTCCAGCACCTCGGGGTTGCGTACCGCGTACAGCCAGAACTCCGCCTGCAGCGGCGCGAAGTCGATGTCCTTGTCGGCGACGTCGATCAGCAGCCGGCTCAGTCCGGCGACGGCCTCGCCGGTGCCCGCGGTGTGGGTGGCCAGCGTCTGCGCGGCCTCCGAGACGCGGTCGCTGGCGCGGGCCGAGAGCAGCTCCAGGAAGAGCGCCTCCTTGCTGCTGAAGTTCGAGTACAGCGCGCCGGTGGAGAAGCCGGCCGACTCGGCGATCTCCTCGACCGAGGCACCGGTGAAGCCCTTCCGGGCGAAGACCCGGGCCGCCGCGTCCAGCAGCAGTGTCCGGGTGCGGGCCTTGGTCTCGGCGCGGGTCAACCGCCGCTGGCCCGTCCCGCCGCGCCCGTCCTGCTGCCCGTCCTGTCCCATGCCCATGTCACTGAGCCTATTCGGATAGCGATCGCTATGTCAAAGCTCGGATCGCGCGGACTTTGAGATAGTGATCACTATCTGAGTAGTGACCGGGATATGAGAGGGGAGAGACATGCTCATGCAGTCCCCGCCGGAGACCCTGCGGCTCGTGGTGGACCTGAACCGTTGCCAGAGCTACGGGCAGTGCGTCTACGCCGCGCCGACGGTCTTCCGGTTCCTCGGAGAGGAGTCGCTGGAGTACGACTACGCGCCGGACGGCGGTGTGCGGCGCGAGGTGGAACGGGCCGCCGCGGCGTGTCCGGTACAGGCGATCACGCTGGGTGCGGCCAGCGAGGTCCTCGCGCCGGGCGGGACCCGGTGACCGGGCCCGGCCGGATCGTCGTGGTCGGTGCCTCGCTGGCCGGCCTGCGCGCGGCCGGGGCGCTGCGCGACGAGGGGTTCACCGGCGAACTCACCCTGATCGGCGACGAGCCCCACGAGCCCTACGACCGGCCGCCGCTGTCGAAGGCGGTGCTGGCCGGCCGGCTGACCACGGACCACACGGTGCTGCCCCGGGTGCGCGACATCGGCGCGCGCTGGCTGCTGGGCGTCGCGGCGACGGGCCTGGACGTGCCCGGCCACCGGGTGACGCTGGCCGACGGGCGGCAGGCGGGCTTCGACCGGTTGCTGATCGCCACCGGGACCCGCGCCCGGCCGTGGCCCGAGGCGGCCGGTGGCGGCCTGACCGGCGTACACATGCTGCGCGGACGTGACGACGCCGACCGGCTGCGCGCGGCGCTGGCCGCCGGCCCGCGCCGGGTGCTGGTGATCGGCGCGGGCTTCACCGGCGGCGAGGTCGCCTCGTCCTGCCGGGAGCTGGGACTCGCGGTGACCGTGACGCAGCGCGGCCCGGCCCCGCTGGCGAGCGCGCTGGGCGGGGTGGTCGGCCGGTTCGCCGCCGGTCCGTACCGCGAGGCCGGGGTGGACCTGCGGCCGGACACCACGGTCGACGCCCGGGAGGGCGACGAGCGCGGGCGACTGCGCCGGGCCCGGCTGTCGGACGGCAGCGTGCTGGACGTCGAGGTCGCCGTGGTCGCGGCCGGCGCCGTCGCGAACACCGAGTGGCTGGCGGCGTCCGGGCTGGCCGTCGACGAGAGCGGGGTGACCTGCGACGCCGCCTGCCGGGCGCTGGCCACCGACGGGACGGCGGTCCCCGGCGTCTTCGTCGCCGGTGACATCGCCCGCTGGCCGCACCCGCGCTACCCCGGGCGGCTGCTGCGCCTGGACCACTGGGACAACGCCGTCGCCCAGGCGCGCACCGCCGCGCACAACCTGATGCACGACCCGCGCGACCACCGCACCCACCAACCCCTGCCGGCCTTCTGGTCCAACCAGTTCGGGATCAACCTCAAGTGCGTGGGCCTCCCCGCCATCGCCGACCAGCTCGTGGTCACCCAAGGGTCCTCGGAGCAACGGAAGTTCGTGGCCGCGTACGGCTGTCGCGGGCGGCTGGTCGCGGCCGTCGCGGTGGACTCCCCGCGGGTGCTGGACGGATACGCCGCGCTGATCGAGGCCGGCGCGCCGTTCCCGCCGGTCCTCGACGCCCCCGACGGTCCGGCCCAACTCAGGCCGCTGGACGCCGAGTTCGCCAACACCATAGCCGCCGGACAGAAGTAACGAAGAACGTCCCATGACCACCAGCACATCGATCCCGGCCACCGACCTGTTCGCGCAGGCCGTCCGGCTGGACCACCGGGCCGACCCGTACCCCTACTACGCGCGGATGCGACAGCAACCGGTCGCGCGGATGGCCGACGGGACCTGGCTGGTCAGCGGCTACCACGAGATCCGACAGCTGCTGCACGACCCGCGGATCAGCGCCGACCGGCTCAACCCGCAGACCGCGAGCCAGCCGGTGAAGACCCTGCTGGTGCAGGACCCGCCCAACCACGACCGGCTCCGCCACCTGGTCACCCAGGAGTTCGTCCCGCGGGTCATCGGCATGCGCGACCACATCGAGGAGTTGGTCGACCAACTGCTCGACGCGCACGCCACCGACCGGCCCGGACAGCTCGACGTGGTCGCCGACCTCGCCTACCCGCTGCCGGTCACGGTGATCTGCGAACTGCTCGGCGTGCCCCGCGAGGACGAGGCCGTCTTCGGCAGCCTGGCCCGCAGGTTGACCCGCGGCCTGGATCCGATCGACACCCAGACCGAGCAGGAGCTGCTCGAACTCCAGCAGGCCCGGGTCGAGTTGGTCCAGTGCCTGGAGGGCCTGATCCAGCAGCGCCGCGCCGAGCCCGGCGCCGACCTGCTCTCCGGCCTGATGACCGGTGACGACGCGATGGGACTGCTGGACCTGCGCGCGACGCTCGGCCTGCTGCTGATCGCCGGCCACGAGACCACCGTCAACCTGATCGCCAACGGCACCCTCGCGCTGCTGCGCAACCCCGACGTCCTCGCCCGGCTGCGCGCCGACCCCGACCTGGCCACCCAACTGGTCGAGGAGGTGCTGCGGCACGACCTGCCGGTGCAGATGTCCGGACGCAGCACGCTGGCCGACATCGACCTCGCGGGCACCACCATCCCCAAGGGCTCCCGGGTCCGGCTGATGCTCGCCGCCGGCAATCGCGACGCGGCCCGCTTCGCCGACCCCGACCGGTTCGTCCCCGACCGTGCCGACAACGCCCACCTCGGCTTCGACGGCGGCCTGCACTACTGCGTCGGTGCCACCCCGGCCCGCGCCGAGGCGCAGATCGCCCTGACCGCGCTGGCCCGCCGCCTGCACGCGCCCCGCCTGCTCGCCGACCCGCCGCCGTACCGCGCCAACGCCATCCCGCGCGGCCCGGAAGCCCTGCCGGTCGCCTTCGACCGACTCGACCGAGCGGCCGTCATGTCCTGAGCGGGCAGCGGACGGCGGCCGGGACACGGCTGCGGGGCCAGCACCACGACGGGGGCCGAGGCGGGTGATGTCGCAGCCGCCTCGGCCCCCGGTGCTCGTCGCTCGTCGCCGGACGTCAGGCGAAGAGCTGCTCGCCGATCCAGTGGCCCGGCCCGGAGGCCGCCGGCGGGATCGCGACCAGGATGCTGCCGGTGTGGGTGGTGAACTGGTTGAGCGCGTCCGAGAGGGCCAGCTGGTTGAAGATCCTGACGAAGCCGCTGCGCGGGTCGTTCTGGTAGGCGCAGAACAGCAGGCCCGCGTCGTACTCCAGGGCCTGCTTCCACGGGGGCCAACGCTCGACGAACGGGCTCACGCCGTTGTTGTAGCTGTACGAGCGGCGCAGGATCTGTGAGCCGCCGTTCAGCGCGGCCGCGGACAGCCGGATGTGCGAGTCGAGCGGGATGGTGGGCGTCCCGTCGCCGTTCCTGGCGGTGAAGTCCATCGGGTCGTTCTCACGGGTGCCGCCCAGCGGGGCGCCGGACGCCTTGTGCCGGCCGATCACCGCCTCCTGGGTCTGCAGGGGCATGGTGTCCCAGTGCTCCAGGCTGATCCGGATCAACCGGGCGACCAGGTAGCTGCCGCCGACCATCCAGGACGGGCCCTCGCTGCCCGCCCAGACGTACTGGTTCATCTGGCTGGCCGAGTTGGTGGGCGGGTTGGCCGTGCCGTCCTTGAAACCCATCAGGTTGCGTACCGTGCCCTTGGTCCTGGCGGCCTGGTTGAAGCCGGCCTGGACCCACCGTATCTGCGCCACTCCCGTTGCCGCGCGGGCGAGTTGGCGCACCGCGTGGAAGGCGACCTGCGGGTCCGAGGCGCACGCCTGGACGGTGAGGTCGCCGCCGGTTGTGTCGGGATTCAGCTGGTCGCCGTGGAACACCGGCAGGTCCACCAGGGCGGCCGGGCGGTGGGCGGCGAGACCGTAGCGGTCGGTGCCGTCCTTGCTGAACAGGGTGGCACCGAACCCGAAGGTGAGGGTGAGCCGGGACGGGCCGAGGTCCACCGCCTCGCCGGTGTCCACCGGCGGTGCGGTGGGGCTCTGCGCGGTGCCGACCGCGGGATCGCCGGCGGTGAGGGCGGCGGCCTGCTCCGTCCAGGTGCGCAGCAGGTCGGCGACGTCGGAGCGCTTCGTCGTGGTGAGGTCGAAGACGGCGAAGTAGGTCTGCTCCTGCGGGGCGTTGATCACGCCCTGCTGGTGGGTGCCCCAGAACGGCAGGGTGCCGTCCTCGTCCTGGGTGCCGGCGGACGAGCCGCCGTCCACGGCCGCCGCGACGCCCGCGCCCAGCGCGACGCCGGCGCCCGCGCCGACGCCGAGGGCGGTCAGGAAGCCGCGCCGGCCGAGCCCGCCGGCCGACCCAGCTGTCTGATCCTCCGTCACTTGATGACTCCCAGCGCGTTGTTGTCGTCCATCGCGAAGTACACGCCGCTGTGGTCGGCGGTGACGGCGATGCCGAACAGGTCGCCGCTGCCGGCCGGGGTCTGCGCGGGGTCCTGGTCGAGCCAGGTGTTGGCGACCTGCTTGCCCGTCGTGGTGACCTCGACCAGCTGGCCGTTGAGTCCGTTGGCGACCAGCAGGTCGCCGTTGGGCGCGAGGGCCATCGACAGCGGACCGTCGAGCCGGCCGCCGGAGGTCAGCGTGGTGCCGGTGCCCGCGCTGTCGCTCCGGGTGGCGGCCTGCGGGATGGCCGCGATCCGGTTGCCCAGGCGGTCGGCGACGTAGAGGGTGCCGTCCGCGCCGAGCGCCACCCCGGTCGGGCCGTCCACGAAGGTGTTGGCGTCGGCCTGCTCGGGGAAGCCGCTGCCGATGACGGTCTCGGAGGTGACGGTGGGTGCCGCGTCGGCGGGCTCGTTCAGCTGGACGCGCACCACGGTGCCGGCCTGCTGGACGGGCTGGCCGACCGCCTGGATGCCGTGCAGGGTGTTGGTGACGTAGAGGGTCGCGGTGCTGCCCTGGTCCGTGGCGGTCAGGTCCCAGGGGCCGTCGAGGTCCCCGCCCTGGATGGTGGAGGCCACCTGGCCCTGCGGGTTGAGCACCAGCAGGCAGCCGGCGCCCTGGGTCGCGGTGGTCCCGTCGGTGCTGGGGGCACTGCCCACGATCACGTAACCGGAGGCGAGCTCGGTCATCGCGGTGGTCAGCCCGATGCCGCCGGGGCAGCCCGGCTGGTTCGCGGGGATCTGGGCGAAGGTGGTCAACTGCCCCTGCGGGTCGATCTGGACGATGGTGGTGCCGGTGCCCTGGAAGTTGGCCTTGCTGTTGAAGTTGTCCACCAGCACGTTGCCCTTGGTGATCTTCCCGGCGGTGGTCGTCGCCACGGTCACCGCGTACGGGTTGACGTCGAGGTTCTCCGGGATGGTCGAGGCGACCGTGCTGGTGGTGTGCAGGCCCGCGAGGAAGCCCGACTGCGGCTGGTCGGTGGAGGACTGCGCGCTGTCGGAGGGAGCGGGGGCGGGGGCCGAGGCAGCCGACGAGGCGGAGCTGGCGGATCCCGAGGAGGAGCAACCGGCGAGCGCGACGGCAAGCAGCCCGACGCCCAGAGCCTGCAGGGCCCTGCCCGGTCCGGACGAGTCGGTAGGTCTGGTACGCCGCATCTGGTGATCCTTTCCAGCCGCCGGTGCGGGGGGACACGGGCGGAGAGTGCACAAAAGTAGGCAAGGCTCGCCTGAGCGAAACCGTGCTTAGGCAAGGTATACCTAACTCCTGGGAGCGAAAGCACCACCCCTGTCCCCCTGGTACGCAATTCACAGCGCTCGCCCAGGGGATGCTCAGGGTTCCTCGGGGCTGGCACGGCGGCGGGCTCGGGCGGCGGAGGATCGCCGTGGGCCCGTGGCCAGTGCGGCGGCGGCCGCCGTGGCCAGGGCGGCGATCGAAGTGCCCGTGATGACAGCGGGGTTGACCCAGGCCGGGACGAGTTCGCCCGCGCCGCCGTCGCCGATGCAGCGGGCGCTGACCGGGAAGGCGCGGTGCACGACGCGGTCGGCCGGGGCGGAACCCGAGAACGCGCAGTGCTGCTCCGTCCCCGTCAGCGAGTCACCGCACCAGGTGCCGATGGCGAACGCGCCGAGGGCGACCGAGGCCCCGGCGAGGGCGAGCAGGAGCAGGGGGCCGGGGTTGAGCAGGGCGCGGGCCCGGGCGCGGCGGAACAGGAGTACCAGGCAGACCGCGAGCACCGGCGGGGTGATGATCGGGAGGACGAACAGGACGGCGGTGCCGGCGATCTCGGTCATGGTGGGGAGATCGCCGGGCGCCGCCGTCCGGTTCCGGGCCGCCGGCCTGTCAGTTCCCGGTCACCCGCAGCACCAGCTTGCCCGTGGTCGTCCGGCTCTCGATCCGCCGGTGCGCCTCGGCGGCCTCGGCGAGCGGGTACTCGGCGCTGATCGGGAGATCGGAATCCGGGTGACCAAGGCTCCGCTGCCGCCCGCGGCGCCGGTGGGCCGGGGTGCGAAGCTGCGCGGTGACCGCGCTGGCTGCGGATCCACTTGTTGCCCTGGCTGGGACGTCGGCTGACCGGCCGCTCGTCCGGCGACGGTCGGCCGCCCAAGCGCCCCGAACCGCTGCCCTACGAAGGTTGATCTGCGAAGGCCGGGTGACGTTCTGGAAGTTGCTCTCGCAGAGGTCGCCGATCTCCTCGGGAACCTCGGGGCGGCGGACGGGCGTATGTGGCGAGCGGGGTAGATCAGTTGGCAGCCGAGCGGGCGGTGTCGCGTGGGGAGGAGCGGGAGGCGGCGGCCACGTGGGTCACGACGGCCAGGTCCATCGGGGTCAGCTGGAGAGTGGCGAAGGCTCCGATCCGCACGGTGCTGGTCGCCTTGAGTTGCCGGGCGACGGCAGTGACGGGGACGTTCTCGCGGACGGAGATCGTGTGGGGCGCGGGGATCTCCTCAATCGCGGACTGTCCGTGCTGGCGCCAGCGTAGCGCGGCCTGTCCACCTGCTGGGGCCTCCAGGAACAACACCCCGAGCAGCGGCCGCGTCCCGTCGGTGCGAACGGCCCGGGCGAACAGCTTGACGCCTTCGCCGAGGGCGGCGATGTCGGCCTCGGCCGAGCGCGCCGGTATCACCCGCAGCGCGACCAGGACTCGGTCCACCCGCCGCCGCAGCATTGCTGAGGTGGGGAGGGCACCGGCAACCGACTGCTGGAACCGGCGCGGGAGCACGGCGAGGACCACGCTGAGCAGGAGCAGCCCGCCGACGAACTCGGCGAGGAGGAGCAGTAGCCAGGCGCCGTCACCGAGCCCGAAGGCGTTGGGGGTGAGGAGGGTGGAGACGACGAGAGCGGCGAGGGTGAGGGCGTAGAGGAGGGTGAGGGGGCGGGTCATGGGGGTTCCTTGAGGTCAGGACCGGAAGGGCTGCCGCGGGCTCGTGCCGGCCCAGTTGACTGTCGGCCACTGATCATAGGTGTTGATTCGGCAGCCAGCTGTGTAGGACCTGTTCGTCGACGCTGTTGGCCGGCTGCTGCCGTCGGAAACCAGCAGCCCCACCGGAAGCAAAATCCGGTGGGGCCTTCGGGATTCAGTGGAACTTAGTCCGGGCAGCGCCAGGCCATCGACCTCCTCGGCCGCGCACTCGGCAAGCCCTCCGAAGCGGCAACCGAGTCCGACGACGGCGACGACCCACCGCTTTGTGCAGCACCATCCGCTGACGTTGCCGTCAACTACTGCCGTCAAGACTGCCAGAAGCCCCACCGGAGTGACATTCCGGTGGGGCTTCTGATTCATTCACTCAAAAAATCCTCTATCGCACGGGCCACGGAGGCTGGGGTTGATTCATCGCGCGGATCGTCCATCCCGAGCATCGGAAGGTCGAGTGCAACGCTAGCTGATTCCCCAAAATCTCTCCTTACTGCCCGAAGGGCTTCGAGAGTCGCATAGTACGCCGGACTGACACGCTCAAAGTCCCTCCTGATAACGAATTCACCACTCCGCTCGATGACCGGACGAAACGGCGGGACAACAATCCACTCCGGCAGACCATCACCCCTGGTATTCGACAACACCTGAGCCGCCTCCCTGCTCGGGCTGCCACCATAGCGGTCGAATGCCCAAATGCCCGACATCACGAGCACATCAGCCTGAACTGACCGGTCAGCCTCATTGACGAACTCAATGGCCATCGACGCAGGCAGGAGTCGCGACCAGAGGTCTAGGGTTGACTGCTGGCGTGACGTTACATAGATCTTCATCGAGTCACCTACGGGATCGGCATGGAGGGCAGAATGCGGACTCGACCGATAGTACTCATGGAATCCTCCCAGAGGGCGAATGCGTCGATTCCGCCGCCGCCGTCAGCCAGGTGCTCGATCCTACTCTCCGCCGGAATCTGATCGGACCTAATTATGCCACGCACTAGCGTGTAAGGCCCTTCTTGAGGGAATGTCGCATAGGCAGACTTGGCATAGAGGGCAGCGCCTTCCGGGGTCGACGAGAAGTACTTTGATTCGATTCCCGGTGCATTTTGGAAGCGCCGTGTAGTCAAGATCTGCTTCAGCTCGTCACCCTTCACTGCACGGTAAACATATTGCTCGCCATCCTTGAGCTTAGTCCCTCCGTCGCAATTGTGAACCAAGACCGGCGTAGTTCCTGCGAGCACATAGTACGTGTGGAGCTGGTCGATGCTCAGGTTGTACGTCTGCGTCGGTGCGGTGGTGTAACTCCGCACCTCGACCACCGTGGCCGTCGAGCCGTCGGCCTGGCGGACCTGGTCGCCGGGCTTGAGGTCGGCGGCGTCGGTCCAGCGGTTGGTGGTGACGTCCCAGTACGGGTGGTGCTGGGTGGAGGTGATCGAGACCGTCTTGGCGGAGTCGGTCGAGCCGTTGGCCGTGGTGGTCAGCTTCAGGTCGGTGAACTGCTGGTCATCCGGCGTGACGATGGTCGCCGTGATCTGCTCGGCCTTGGTGGTGCCGGTCTGCGGATCGGTGGCCAGGACCGTGTCACCCGTGGTGAGCTGGTCGATCGCCTTGGTGGAGCCGTCCGCGAGCAGGACCAGGGTGCCCGGCAGGAAGCTGTTCTTGCAGCCTGACGGGCTCTCGCTCTCGCTGGGCTTGGCGCCCTTGGCGGGTTCGGTGGCGTCCTTGGCGGTCGGCTCGGTGGTGCGTGCGGCTGCTGCCGATTCCGCGCCGGCCGATTCCTCGGTCGCGGCCGCCGCGGCGCCCGCGCCCATGGTGGCCAGTGCCGTTGCTCCGATCGCCGTCGCGGCTTCGGTTGTCGCGCCTATCGCGCCTCCGACGATCGCCGCGCCGACGCCGGCGTCGGAGGCCGCCAGGGCGCCCTCACCGGCTGCGACCAGGACTGCCGCACAGCTGCCCGCGGTTGCCACGACGCAGGCGACGGCGCCCACTGTCACGGCGGTCGCGACCATGGCCGCGATCACCGGGTGGTCCTCCACCGCCTTGACGGCTTTGTGGCCGATGCTGCTGATGCCGCAGCCGACCTTGCCCCAGAAGCCGCCGCACTTCTTCGGCTTGCCGCCGCCGCTGTGACCGCCGCCGCTGCCGCCGGTGCTGCCATGGCCGCCGTTGCCGCCGGGGGTGCTGGTGCTGCCGTTACCGCCACCACCGGTGCCGTTGGTGCCGGTGGTGGCTGCGGTGTAGGCCGCGATCGCGGCGGTGCTGCAGGGGTCACCGGTGCACGGCGACGGTGCGCCACCGCACTGACCGGGTGCCGAGAAGATGCTGCAGGAGCCGCCCCACCACGGCGACAGCCCGGTCGGGTCGCTGCTGTCGACGGGGCTGTTGTCGCTGTAGGCGTAGCCGTTCCACTGCTGTGGGTCCGACGGGGTCAGCAGCGGGTCGGGGTTGAGGAAGCGTCCGTGGACCGAGTCGTACTCACGTGCTCCCAGGTTGGTGAGCCCCGTGGCGGGGTCGAGGGTGCCGCCGACGAAGCCCTTGTCGCCGGACCAGCTGCCCGGCGCGGGCTGGGTGCCGCGCGGGTTGCCGAAGGGGTCGGTGGGACGGCGGATGACCGTCTGGGCTGCGTCGGTGCCGATCTGCACGCCGTTGGTGCCGTGCGGGTCGGCCGCCTGGTAGACCAGCTGGCCGCCACCGGTTGCGGCGGTCACCCGGGTGATCGTCAGACCGCCTGGGGCGCTGTAGTACCGGACGTCGGACATCGAGCCGGAGGCGGTGTCGAGGGTGAGCTCGTCGGCGCCCAGTTCCAGGGTCGTCTTGCCCGGGTCGCGGCGGATCAGCTGGTTGCCGTCCGCGTCGTACAGGTAGGACGTGCCGGTCTGGCCGGTCTTCTGGATCGAGGCGAGCTTGTCCTCGCCGTTCCAGGTGAGCGTGGTGGTGCCGGTGGTGTCGGTGATCGAGGTGGTGTTGCCCGACGCGTCGTACTGGTACGTCGAGTTGACCGTCCCGGAGGCCGAGGTGGTCGCCGTGCTCAGCAGGGCGTGCGGGCCACCGGTGCCGCCGCCCGTGTTCGGTGCGGTGGAGGGGGTGTTCACGGACTTCGGCGCGCCGAAGGTCTGGGTGGTGGTGACGTCGTTGGCGGTGTTGCCGGTGACGTCGTGCTGCACCAGACCCGTGCGGTCACCGGTGGCGTCGTAGCTGTACGACTGCCAGTACGGTGCCGGTCCGCCGACGGACGGCTTGGCAGGCGAACCGGTCATGGCCGGGCCGTTGGCGTTGTTGCAGCCGCCGATGCCGGGGACGGACGGGGCCGCCTTGGTGGTGGTGCCGGCGGTGTCGGTCCAGGCGTTGGTGAGTCGACCCAGGTAGTCGTAGGTGAAGCACTGGGTGTCGCTCGCCGAGGCGTTCTGCAGGTCGGTGGCCGAGGTGACCTGGCCGGACGGGTTGTAGGTGTAGCTGGTCTGGTCGAGCGAGGTGGTGCCGGTCTGGCGGTCCAGGAAGGACTTGACCACGTGACCGGTGGCCCAGTCGTACTGCTGGGTGGAGACGACCTGCGTGCCGTAGTCGCCCACGGTCGTGCGGGTCGGACGGCCCAGTGCGTCGTACTGGACGTCGGTGACCAGCGAGTTGTTGCCCGCCGAACCGATCAAGAGACCGGTGTTGCTGTAGAGGTAGTCCACCTCCTCGGCGGGCAGACCGCCCACCGCCGGTAGGTCGGTGTGGTCCAGCGAACCGAGCACCGGGGTGTAGAAGTTGCTGGTGGTGTAGGTCCCCGCCAGCGCGCCCTCGTTGGAGGGGACGGTCGTGCTGGTGCCGGTCGGCCGGTACATGGTGTCGTAGCCGGTCACCGCCTGGGTGTACGCCTGACCCGACGCCCCGCCCACGTAACGGGTCGAGGAGGTCAACTGGCCCTTGGCCAGCGTGTCGTAGGTCCAGCCCGCCAGCTGGTTGGCCGGTGCCACGCTGCCCTGGTACATCCCGGTCTTACGACCCAGGATGTCGTAGGTGTACGCGAGCGTGTTGCCCTTGGCGTCCGTCGTCGAGGCGATCCGCGAGTTGCCGTCGTACGCCGTGTGGATGGTGCCGGTGTCCGGGTCGGTCACCGAGGTCTGGCGACCGCGTACGTCGTAGCCGTAGGACCAGGTGTTGCCCTGGCTGTCGGTGCGGGTGGCGTTCTCACCGCCCGGGGTGTAGGTGTACGTGGTCACGTCGGCGTCGGCCGCGTTACCGGTCGGCGTTGAGCCGTGGTACTGCCACAGCGCCGTGATGTTGCCGCGCGCGTCGGTGAACGTGCTGGTCGGCGCGGTGCCCTGGGGCGGCGTCACGTCGGTGCGGTCCACGCCCGGGTACGCGGTGGTGGACACCCACTGCTGCTGCCCGTACGACATGAACGCGCTGGTCACCGGGCGGCCCATGCCGTCGAAGGTGACCCAGGTCTGCGCCGGGACCTGCGAGTCCTGCGGGGCGAAGATCGTCCCGTTCGGCGAGGTGGTGTTGTCGAAGTACGGCTGGGAGGTTTTGATCGCCCATCCGTGCGAGTCGTACACGGTGTCGGTGATCAGACGCCCCGCACCACCGGTCGCGGGGGTGACCTGCGTCTGCCGCAACCGGCCAAGACCGTCGTACAGCTCGTTCTTGGTCTGGTAGCTGCCGTCCTCGTTGATCGTCTGCGAGGTCACGACCGAGGGGCCGGTGACACCGTTGACCGCGTAGGAGAACTTGTCGTTCGGCGACAGGTTGGTCGCCCGGTCCGCCTGCCAGACCGCCGTCAGTCGGCCGAGGCCGTCGTACTGCTGGCTGCTGGTGCGTCCGTTGGCGTCGGTGGACACCAGCGGCACGCTGCGTCCCGGGTCGAAGGTCTGGGTGGTCGCCCAGGAGGCACCCATCGGACCGGTGAGCTTGATCGACGTCGGGATCGCGCCGGTGGCCGGCGTGAACGCGGTCGTCGTGGTGGCGCCGTCCGGACCCGCGGAGGAGACGGTGCGGCCGTAGGCGTCGAACCCGGCGGTGGTCAGCGTGGTGTAGACCGGCTGGCCTGTGCCGTCGTAGTGGTCCACGGTCTGCGTGCCGGTCGGGTCGACGGTGGAGCCGGCCTGGCCGAAGGGCTGGCCGTCGAAGAGCGTCCGGGTGTCCTGCAGGACGTTGGACGCGTTGGCCGCGGTGCCGCACGAGCCGGCCACCGTCAGCTGCTCCGAGACCGCGTTCAGGATCATCGGGTTGCTGCTGGTCGCGTAGCTCGTGGTGGAGCAGGTCTCTGGAGCTCCGGTCGTCCCGTCGCCCTTGTCGTCCACCGAGCTCACCCGGTTGGCGTGCGAGGGGTCGGTGGTGGTCACCGTGCTGGTGGTGCGCCAGGAGCCGTTGGCCAGTTGGCCGTAGCTGTACCCGGTCTCGGTGGTGTCGCCGTACCGCGCGACCAGGTCGGGCATGCCCGAGGCGGTCTGCTTGTGCGTGGCGGTGGTGACCGGACTGCTGTTCACCGTGGCCGTCGCCGAGACGACGTTGCCGCCTGCCTTGTCGAAGCTCTGGCTGCCCAGCACGTTCCCGGACTGCCACTCGTCGTCGGTCTCGGTCACCGGGGTGGCCCCCGGGTACGGGGTGAACGACACGGTGACGTTGCGGGTGCTGCCGTTGGCCAGGTAGTCGCCGTTCATGCCGCGCATGAAGGTGGAGACCTGCTGGGTCTGCGGCGCCTCACCCGGGTTACCGCTGCCGGTGGTCGTGGTGACCGTCTGGTAGCCGCGGAAGTCGTTCCAGGTGCGGGTCTTCGGGTCGGTGAACTCCGAGTCGTCGCGGTGCCAGGCGGCGCCGCCGCCGTAGCTGTAGTTCGTTGTCTTGACCAGCGACGGGCCGGTCACCGCGTCCTGCTCCGACACCGAGGTGACCAGGTACTTGTTGAACCAGTCGTTCACCGGGTCCGGCGACGACGAGCCCGGCAGGTACCAGTGCACCGGCATGCAGGCCATGGTGTTGCCGTCCTCCGAGGACGGCATGTGGTTGTTGACCCGCGAACACTCCGGGGTGGAGTAGTTCACCATGATCTGGCCACCGGTCTCGGTGGTGATCTGCTGGATCCGCGGGCGGTTGAACGCCGGCTCCGCGGGCACCAGGCCGTCGACCCGGTTCGGCAGCTCCCGGGCCGTGAACGAGACCGCCGGCAGCGTCACCGCCGGCTGCCCATCGGTCCCGGTGCGCTGGATCGAGGAGAGCCACAACGACGGCTTGGTGCCGTCACCCGGATCCGGGAAGGTGTGGTTCAGCGCCCACGAGTCGACCGTGGTGTAGGAACTGCCGTTCAGCACCTGGGTGCTGATCGTCGACAGCATCAGTGGCGACCAGTAGGTCGGGTAGGTGTTCGGGCAGCTGCCGGTGGCGGGGCAGGCCTGGTCCAGCGGCGAGTCGGGCCAGTTGGCCTGGTTCGCCGTGGTGCGCTGCGCCGTGGTGCAGGTGACGCTGCCCGAGGCAGTGCAGCGCTCGGTGGTGGTGAACAGCACCTTGGCGGCCGGCTTGGCCGTGCCGTTCGCGGCGAGCTGGTCCGGCAGCCGCTGGCCGTAGGCGATCTGGGTGAGTTCGCTGGACCGGACGTAGCCGGTCAGGGTGCCGCTGCTCGGGTTCTGGCCGCCGCCACGACTGTAGTAGTTCAGGTCCTGCTGGTAGCTGTACGTGGTCAGGTTCTGGTGCGGGTCCACGACGAAGTCGAGGTTCCACCGCCAGCCCTCCTGGCACCACGAACCGTTGCCGGTGGAGGAGTTGTAGCAGTCGTCGCCGCTGTTGGGCGAGTAGACCGGCTCGTACTCCACCGAGTTGGTCGCCGGGTCGCCGTGGTTGCCGCCCGGCAGGTGGTTCTGACCGAAGTAGTACTGGGTGCCGTCCGAGGTCGTCACGCGCCAGTACTCGCCGTTGTGCGCCTCGTTGGCCGCACCGGTCAGCTGCTCGACCTTCGAGCCGTCGTCACCCTGGATGTGCCAGGCGCCGGTGGCGTCGTCCCGCACCAGGGTGCCGGAGTGGCCCGGCAGGCTCAGCTGCGCGTTCTGGCCGCCCCAGCAGACGTCGCCGGAGGCGCCGAGCCCGTCGGCCGAACAGCTCTTGTAGCCGCGCTCGATGAAGCCCGGCTGGTAGTCCCAGCCCTCACCGACCCAGGACGCCTGCGCGTTCTGCGCGGACGTCTTGCCGTCGATCGACGACGAGTCGTAGGAGAGCGCCACCTGCGGCACGGCGCCGCCGATCGCGGCGGGGAGCTGGATCGGGTAGGAGTAGCTGAAGCTGCCCACGTTGGAGCCCGCGGCCCACGCCATCGACGGCGACAGCGGGGAGGCCGTGTAGGTACCGGTGGCCCCGCCCGGCGACGAGGTGGCCGCCAGCACCATCGGCGCGGCGGCACCGGCCGAGGCCTGGACGGCGGAGGAGCGGACGAAGTCCGCCTGGCTCACCCCGCCCGTACCGCCCGCGGCATCGGGCAGCGCGCTCTTCACGGCCGAAGGGGCCGCCGGCAGCGACACCTCGGCGGTGAGCACCCCGGTCTTCGGGTCGATGCTCGACGCCACCGGGGTCTGCTTCTGGCACTCGGAGAGCTGCGGCGTGCTCAGCGCACAGGCCGGCAGCGCCACCAGCCGGGTCCGGTCGGCGGTCACTGCCGACGCGTCGCCCTGCAGGGTCTTCAGGTCGAGCGCGACCTTCACGCTCTGGTCCGTCGCCCCGGGGGTGCTGCCGCTGTCGGTCAGTGCGACCACCGGCCCGCTGGTCCCCGCGGTCCTGCCCTGGTCAGTGGTGGTGACCTGTACCTTGACGGCCCGTCCGGCGTCGTCCTTGCCCGCCGCCACCTTCACCGGCAGCCGCCCGGCCTGCGACGGCGCGTCGCCCAGGGTCACCGTCGAGGCGCCCGGGGCCGCGGCCGGCGGGGCCGACCCGGCGGGGTTCCAGTTCCCGGGCACCGGGAACTGCGGCGCCTTCGGCTTCACCGGCACCAGGTTCTTACCCTTGACGGGCTTCTGCTCCGCGCCCAGCGCCGTCTTCGGCGTCCACACCTTCCCGTGCGGGCGGTGCGCCGCCATCGCCTCGACGTCCGGCACGCCCAGCAGCGTCGCCAACACCGCCAGGAGCGTTGCCAAACCCAAGGTTCGGTGCCGCCCCCACAACCATCGCCCAACTGGCGTTCGTGCTCGCCACGGACTCACGTTCGTCTCCTGTACCAGTGAAACTGCATCAAAAAGTTCCTAATTAGCCACTTTTAAGAAGCTTAAGGAGACGTGAGAGGACCAGATCGTATCGAAAAGGGCGCCATGCGTGGGCTTCCCTCGGATCGTTACCAAATCGACATGGGAAACTCGCTGGAATCTGAGGAGAAGAGACGAATTGTCATCATCTGTCGAAGTGTCACGATCGAGACAACCCCGGCCTGACGCGCGGCCATGCCCTCCCGGGGTTGCGAAGGACCCTGATTCCAGGGTGTCCAGTTTGTCAAGTATTGCCGGGAAGTTGACTGCTGGTTTGACTGCTCAGCCGGCAGGAACCAGGGTTTCGATCGCACGTCCCCACCTGCGGAGGGTCGGGGGTACACTCGTAGAGATTGCGTAGGACTCATGCCCAATCGGAGACCACTGACGGCTGTCTCGCCGCTGTCAGGTCCGCGGCGCCGGCGAATACCCCGCCTGCTCACCTTGACGACCACCAGCGCCCTCACCCTCGCCGTGTTCGGTGCCCCGGTCGCCCAGGCGGCCGCCCCGACTCCCACGCCCTCCCCGACGGCCAGCACCCCTGCCGGCATCCCGACGGCTCCCGCGGCCGCGGCCCCGGCGAAGCTGCCGCCGCTGACGCCGCAGCAGCAGGCGCTGGTGGCCGCGCGCGCCAAGGCGGTGAAGACCGGCAAGCCGGTCGTGGTCGACACGATGACCAGCGAGACCTCGCAGACGTCGGTCAATCCGAACGGGACGCTGACCACCACGGACAGTGCCGAGCCGGTGCGCACCAAGCGTGGTGACACCTGGTCCACCCTCGACACGACGCTGCACCGCAACGCGGACGGCTCGATCAGCCCGGCGGTCACCACCGACGGCCTGAGCCTGTCCGGCGGCGGCACCGGCCCCGTGGCCACGATCACCACCACGGACGGCAAGAAGCTCGCCGTCACCGCGCCGTTCAAGCTGCCCGCGCCGACCCTCAACGGCTCCACCGCGACCTACGCCGACGTGCTGCCGGACGTGGACTTCCAGGTCAGTGCCCTGAGCAACGGCGGCTGGCGCGACGTCATCGTGGTCAGGACCGCCGAGGCCGCGGCCAACCCCGCCCTGGCCCACCTGCACTTCCCGGTCGCCGCCAGCGGACTGACGTTCACCAAGGACGCGGCCGGCGACATCAGCTTCAGGGACGCCAGCGGCAAGGTTCTGCTCCAGGCCCCGACGCCGCAGCAGTGGGACTCCAGCAACGCTGCCGCACCGCCGGCGGTGCCGCTCGCCAACGGTGCCACGGCAGCCACGCCCAGCTCTCCGTTCGCCACCCAGCACCCAGCCGCGCAGCCCCAGCCGCAGCTGTCGAGCGCGACCGGGCCGGGCGACCGGGCCGTCCAGGCGCCCATGCGGGTCGGCGAGAGCGACGGCGGTTTCGACCTCAGCCCGGATCCGGCAACCTTCGGCAAGGGCACCGGACCCTGGTACCTGGACCCCACCATCAGCGCCGCCAGCACCTCCAACGCGGCCACCCAGGTCCAGGAGTACCTGCCGAACAGCACGTACTACTCCACCGCCCAGCAGGACCTGGGCGTCGGCTACTGCGCCTACCCCGACTGCCCCGCCGCCGGCCGTGAACGCGCCTACTTCCAGGTCGCCATCAACCCGGCGATCTACACTCAGCAGAGCGGCGCGCCCTCCCCACCGACGATCTACAACTCGACCTTCCAGGCCAACGTGGACGGCGCCTCCAGCCCGGGCACGCAGACGCCGTTGGGGCTGTACTCGACCCCCATGATCAACAGCGGCACCAACTGGAACAACCAGCCCTGCAACGGCGGCGGCACCTTCGGTGGCTGCCAGAAGATCGGTGGCTCCGTCCCGATCACCGGCACCGGGCCGATCAGCTTCGACGTGACCTCGATGATGCAGCAGGCCGCCGCGGGCAAGTGGTCCACCTGGACCGTCGGCATCACGCCCGACGACGAGAACAACACCTACTACCGCCACCACATCTCCAGCGCGGTGACCATCACCACCAACTACGACGTCCAGCCGAACGTCTGGTGGCCGCGGGTCGGCCCGCAGGCGGGCTTCGCCAACTGGGACGGCAAGGGCGACCAGGGTGCCTTCGACTGCACCACCGGCGGCGCCACCCCGTGGACCAACCCGGGCTGGATCGGCTCCAACCAGAACGTGAACCTCTCCGTCAGCCAGTGGTCACCGGCCGGCTTCAACCTGACCGACTACTTCCACGTCTGGGACAACAAGAGCTTCAACCAGCAGTACTCGACGGCGGCCTCCGCCTACGGCTCGGCCAGCGTCGGGATCAACTCCAGCCAGCTGCTCGACGGTGACACCTACGGCTGGAACGCCTGGGCCAACGACGGCCAGCTGACCTCGCCGGCCACCGGCTGGTGCTATTTCCGGGTCGACAAGACCCCGCCGACGGTGAGCGTCAGCTCCTCGGACTTCCCGCCGTCCGGCACCCCGAACCCGAACCCGACGAAGTTCGCCAACGACTCGGGCACCTTCACCATCGCCGGCAGCGACCCGACGCCGCCCGGCGGCGGCGACGCCTCCGGCGTGGCCTGCTTCAAGGTCAGCACCAGCTCCACCCCGGTGACCGGCTGGCACTGCAACGACGGCACCACCGCCGACGGCACCGTGCTGCCGACCACCACCGGCTCGGCCACGTACAGCTACACCCCGGGCAAGTGGGGCACCAACACGCTCTACGTCCAGGCCCAGGACAACGCCGGCAACTACAGCCAGCCGGCCGTGTACAACTTCTACGCGCCGTGGAACCCGCAGTCCAAGCCGGTCTACGGTGACGTCACGGGCGACGGGCGGCCCGACATCCTGCTGCCCGACGGCAACGGCAACCTGCGCCTGGTCCAGAACACCAGCGACCCGGTGAACGCCGGCTGGCTGGCCGGCTCGGCGGCGGCCGCCCCGCACGGCACCTGGAACGGCGTGCAGATCACCCACCACAGCTCGCTGCGCGGCCAGCTGCCGGTCGACGACCTGATCGTCCACGCGCCGGGCGACCCGCAGATGTACCTGTACCAGAACGACGGTTCGGGCAACTTCAACGTCCGCACCTCGTTCTACCTCAACGGCACCCCGAACCCGGGCCAGGTGACCTGCACCGACACCACCGGCGCGCCGGTCGACCCGACCCAGCCCGGCGGCTGCCCGGCGGCCCTGGGCGCCGGCAACAACTGGTCCTGGTCAAACGCCACCCAGATCCTCGCGGTCGGTTCGCCCGACAACGAGACCAGCACCCCGCTGACCAAGACCTCGCTGCTGGTGGTGATCAACAAGCAGCTGTGGCTCTTCGCCCCGGGCACCAACACCGTCCGGCTGCTGGCCCGTACCGCCGACCAGCTCTCCAACCTGGACTGGACGAACTATGACCTGATCGGCCCCGGCGCGGCCAACGGCACCACGACGTGCACGAGTAGCACCACCGGTACCACCGTCACCGCGGTGCAGACCACGCTGTGGGCGCGTGAGCGCAGCACCGGTCGGATCCTGGCCTATCCGATCACCAAGAACCCAGCCAACAACTGCGCCGACGACTTCTCGGCGTTGGCCGATCCGACCAAGGGCGTGCAGATCGGCACCTCGGTCGACCCGGTCGACTACCCGGTGGTCGGTTCGGTGGGTGACCTCACCGGCGACGGCGTGCCGGACCTGTACGCGCAGAACTCGGCGGGTCGGATCGTGATCTGGCCCGGTGTGGTCGGCGACCCGACCAACCACCCGGGCGTGGTGACCGGCTTCGGCGTCTCCAACACGATCGGTGACCCGCGCGCCCCGTTGGGCCGTTACCTGCTCGCAGGCCCGACCAGCAGCACCGACACCGGGCACACCCCGGACGTCACCGGCGCCCACCCCGGCACCGTGACCGGCGACGTCTCCTTCGGGCCCACCACCCTCGGGTCGGTGGCGTCCAACGCGGCGACCTTCAACGCCAGTGCCAACAGCGCCAACAACGGCGAGGTGGACGCCCCGGGCCTGTCGGTGGACACCACCAAGTCGTTCACCGTCTCCACCTGGGCACGTGAGGACCAGAGTACCGACGGTGTGGTGCTCAGCCAGGACGGCGCCCAGACCAGCAACTTCATGCTCTGGCCCGCCACCGACGGCAACGGCACCAACTGGCGCTTCGGCATGGCCACCGGTGACGCGGCCGGCACCTGGCCCTACGACACCACCACCCAGACCATGAACGCCGCAGACCGGGTGCAGATCGGCGCCTGGACCAGGCTGACCGTCAGCTACGACGCGACCACCGGCGAGATGGCCCTCTACGTGAACGGCGCCCTGGCCGCGACCGGCACCCACAAGAGCACCATCCCCGCCTCCGGCTCGCTGGTGATCGGCCGCTACAAGAACAACGGCGCTGGCAGCAACCCGTGGAAGGGGGCCGTCGCCGACGTCTCGGTGTCCCCGTTCGCCACCACCCCCGGCGGCAGCGCCGGACCGGGCAACGACAACGGCAGCTCGATCACCCTCGGACAGGTCGCCGGCGACAAGTGCGTGGACAACTACCACGGCTACACCACCGACGGCAACGTGGTCCAGATATGGGACTGCAACGGCGGCGCCGGTGCGCAGAACTGGACTGTCCAGGACAACGGGACCGTGCAGATCGTCGGCAAGTGCCTGGACGCTTTCAACAACGGCACCGCCGACGGCACCAAGGTCGACCTGTCCACCTGCAACGGCGGCGGCAACCAGCAGTGGCTGCCGCGGGCCGACGGCTCGCTCTACAACCCGGCCTCCGGCCGCTGCCTGGACGACCCGCAGGCCAGCACCACCAACGGCACCCAGCTGCAGCTGTGGGACTGCAACCAGTCCAACGCCCAGCGCTGGGCGGTCGTGCCGCTGAGCTGACGCGGCGGCTGGAACAGCACAGTTCGGGGCCCGGGGGGGGGGGGGGGGGGGGGGGGGGGGGGGGGGGGGGGGGGGGGGGGGCGTTCGGGTGGGGGGGGGGGGGGGGGGGGGGGGGGGGGGGGGGGGAGAG